>NZ_JACOOB010000005.1:0-284273 GCF_014287315.1 Bacteroides sp. NSJ-39
CGGTTTGAGTAGTCCCATAATGTTTGGTAAATGAGTTAATAAAATACAAAGGTAGTCTAAAAACTTGATAATAAAGAATGAACGTATTGGTTTAACGAAAGTTTGTTCTACTGCCAGCCATTATCAACAAACAATAGCAGCAGTAGATTTGACATGATTCTACTTATTATATTGTAATAGCCAGCCAAAGTAATCTTTTCACATCCGGATCTATCACAGGTTGGATAAGTTGTTAACCTGAAGGTAACCGACCTGATGGTATAGGAACAGGAAGAAGTCTGTAATCATGGCATTTACCCGGATAGAGAAGCCACATTTTTTATTGCCGGACTTCCGGCATTGCCTCATCCATGTGTGAAAAGGAGTTTTTTCTTTCACCACAACGTTCCTTTCACATACCCAAAGGGGGTAGTGGATCCAGACCTGCTTCGGCTTTCTTTTTCCTTCCCATATGACAAAAACCGACTATCCATGACTATTCCTGCCAGTGTGCCGGTCGTGCTTGCCTCTCATGGTTTCTTCCCTTATATTCGCACTGATATTTAAACGAGTTGAAAATATGGAAATATGCTACATCGAGGCCGGTGTCCTTGAGAGGATGCTGGCGCGCGCCGAGAACCTGTCCGCACGTGTGGACAGATTGTATGAGAGAAACCGCTGTAAGGAACCCGGAGAGTGACTGGACGGCCAGGATGTCTGCCTGCGCCTTGACATCTCGCCGCGTACCCTGCAGACTCTCCGCGATACCGGACGGCTGGCGTTCACCCGCCTCCAGCGCAAGTTCTATTACAAGCCCGGGGATGTGGAGAAGTTGATGGTCTACGTCGGCATCAGACGCAAGGAGAAGGAGGTGAGAGAAAGAAGGAAGAACGGAAACCTTTAAAGAGCGGAAGAGATGGAAGGCATTATCGACAAGGAGAACGAACGTGTCCGCAGGTTCTTTGCCCTGCTGGACGACATGGAGAAAAAAGTGGAACGTCTTGCCCGTGACAACCGTCCTCCCTTCAACGGGGAACGGTTCCTGACCGACAGGGAGCTTTCCGGGATGTTGAAGATCAGCCGCAGGTGCCTGCAGGATTACAGGGACCAAGGACGGATTCCCTATATCCAGCTTGGCGGGAAGATCCTGTACAGGCAGTCGGACATCGAGAGGCTGCTGGAGGAGAACTATCACCCTGCATTGGTATAATATCGTATTTAAGTTTAAGGATTGTCGCCGGAATTGCATTTACGATTCCGGCGGCAGTTTTTATTTAGCCTGCGGCTTCCTTGCCGGCCGCGGGCTTTCTTCTTTCCATCAGCCGGTTCATGTCCGAGGATATCTTCCGGTCGGTGACCTGGGCGTAGACCTGCGTGCTGTCGATGTTCGTGTGGCCCATCATCCTGGCGATGCTCTCTATCGGAATACCTGCGGTCAGTGTCAGGGTCCCGAACGAATGCCGGGCCATGTGGTAGGACAGGTTCTCTTTCATGCCTAATGCCACGCCCATTCCATGTACCTCATACCAGAGGACGTCGCGGACCGGCAGCGGGAATACCGGCCTGTCGTCATCCGTGGTGTTGTAAAGCTCCAGTATCTGTCCGGCTATGGGATGCAGCGGGATGAACGCCTCCACGTCCGTTTTGGCGCGGCGGATGCGGATATACCTTCTTCCTTCCGAAGTCGTTCCGATGTGACGGGGATGGAGAGCCCTCGTATCCGCGTAGGCCAGACCGGTCAGCGAGGAGAAGATGAACGTCCTGCGTGCCAGCTCCATCATCGGGTCGGGCAGCGGGGTTTCCATCATCCGCTTCAGTTCACTGCGGCTGATATGCCTTAGTTTAGGTGTTTCTTTCCTCTCGTATGCCACGTCCTCTATCGGATTGGCTCTTAGTATTTCCCGGTCCACGGCGATGTAGATGAGCCGGTTGAGCCAGCACAGGCAGTGGTTCACGTGTCCGTTCCTGTGTCCCAGCTCCTTCTTGAGAAAGACCTTGAACGATTCGGCGAACTCCTCGGTGATGTCCGAAAAGGCGATGTCCTTCATCCCGCGGGATTCGATGAACTGCCTGAGGTTGAGCTGGGTGGTCTTCGACTGGCGGTAGGTGGAAGTGGAGTTGATCTCCTTGGAGCGGACCCTGAGCCGTTCGCGTTCCACCTCTCCGGCCTGCAGGAGGTATTCCGGTACGGAATTGGCGCCTGACACGGTGGTCTTGAGCAGTTCGGCCGTGACCACTCCCTGGTTCCTCAGCAGGTTCCCGTACGCCTCTTCCAACCGGCTGCGGAAGGCGGCAAGGCGGTTGTTCTCCCTGGCTGTTTTGATTTCACACTTCTTGCTGTCCCAGTCCCCGGGTTTGCAATAGACGCCTGTCGTGACTGCCGATTTCTTTCCGTCGATGCTGATCCGGCAGAGGACGGCGGTCGTGCCGTCCGATTTCACCTTGTTACGGTTGATGTAGAATAAGAGCTTGAATGTACTGCGCATGATAATGATTGTTTAGGGATTAAAGGATAAGTTTCAAATCGCGGGTTGCCTCGACGAACCTGTCCATGTCCTCGAACAGCTTCTTCGGGGTTACGCGCGCGTATATCTGGGTGGTCTTTATGTTGGAGTGTCCCAGCATTTTGCAGATGGTCTCTATCGGCACTCCCTCCTCGAGCGTGACCAGCGAGGCGAAAGAATGCCGTCCCATGTGGTAGACAAGGTCCTGGCTCAGCCCTGCCATCAGGCGCAGGGATTTCATATTGGCCCTGAGCGTGTGGTAGTCCTGCGGCGGGAAAAGAGTCTCGCGGGTATCGTCCCGGTATTTCTCAATCAACGCGACGGCTTCCGGAAGCAGCTTGACACGTCCGAGGTAGTCGGTTTTCTTTCGCTGGTATTTCAGCCAGAGGCTGCCCTCGTCATCCCGGAAGAGGTTCTTCCGGGTGATGCTTACCGCATCGGCATAGGCGGTGCCGGTGTAACAGGCGAAGAGGAAGAGGTCCCGGGTGATGACATGTGACCTGCGTTTTTCCGGTATCTCCAGATCACGCAGCTTCTCGAAATTCTCACGGCTGAGTGCTTTCGGTGTTGTCTCCTTCTGCTTGGGCAGCTTGAAGTGGCAGAAATGGTATTTCTCCGAGTGGCCCTCCTTGTAGGCGATGCGGCAGATCTTTTTCAAGATGGCCAGGTAGCCGCGAAGCGTGTCCACGGCATATCCCTTTTCCAGAAGGATGAAATCCTGATAGTCGCGGATGAACTGCTCGTTGAGCTGCCCGAAGACAAGGTCCGGAACCTTGAATTTCGCCTTGATGAATTCGGAAAGCGTGCGGTAGGTGAAGAGGTAGGTCGAGAGTGTGGTGGGCGCACGGTCCACACCGACACGGGCCTTCATTTCCCCGTTATGCCGGTCGAGAAGTTTGAGCAGGGTCATCTGCATGCCCGCATTGCCCTGGAACATGTCCCTGACCGCGGCGGCATCGAAATCCCTTTTTCTTTCCATGAGGGAATTGAAGGCCGAGTGTACGGCAAGCAGCAGTCTTTCTATTTTTTCATTGGTCTCCACCGCTTCCCGGCTCTTGCCGTTCAGCCGGCTCTCACGCGCGTTCCACAGCCCGGGGGGGCAGGAGAGCTTGCAGCTGAACTGCGCCATCGTGCGGTTGAGGGTGATCCGTCCCATGATCGGGGCTTTGCCGGTCTTGTCCGGCTCGCTCTTTTTCAGGTAGAGCAGCACCTTGAATTTTTCCACTTTCATAACGCTCTTTTTTAGGTTGTAAAAATACTCCTTTGAAAAGCGTCCTTTGGCATGCAAAACATTGAGAAACAGTGAATACAAATCCGCTTTGTTCTTATCGGTAAAAATTCGGTTACCTGCCGTCGTTTCCGAAACAGGCGGCTAACAGTCTGGTAACTGAAACGTCGCAATATTTTGTTTTCTTTTGCAGGTCTGTCTGTTCTGCAATTCTCGCAAAATGCTTAATTATAAACGTTTTACGTTTAATTATCGTCATTCTGTTTTTTATTGCATTTCTAAATATTACTTACCTCGCCCGACATACTTGGGCTACTCTTGCCTATCGCAAAAAGTGCCCGATTGGTATCATTAGCAATGCCTTAGGACATTCTTCCATAAAAGTGACGGAAACTTATCTTAAACCTTTTGAAACGGAAGAATTGGACAAGGTAAATAGAATGGTAATTGCTTGCGTAAAAGACGGTCTTAGAAACGGGCTAAGATAATGGTTGGATTTGTATTTGTTTGTTTATGAGTTGATTATGTAACCGTTACTTTATAGGTAACGGAAAATGAGATGCGTAACAAAAGTATTGGTATTAATTAAAATATGCAAATAAAAATGGGTTTATTTTCTAATAGAATATACTAAAAAGGAAATTATACATATAAAACACCCTGTTTTTTACATTTATAGCCATCGGATTGCTAAAATATGCAAAACACTTTTCCCTCTACCATAATTCTAATTAAGCGGAGGTACTAGACTTTTATTATTTATTGAAGTGCTTTAATAGAATGTCTTCGTGAGGATGCTGAATAATTTTTTTCCGTTACCTATAAAGTAACGGAAAATGAAAAGGACTGAATATTCATTAAAAACTCAACGACAATGCAGATACACAAATTTTATCTTCTGCTTTTGTTCCTGCCGCTCTTACTACCTGCCGTTTCTATGGCACAGACACCCGACACTCTTTATGTCTTCCGTTTTGTTTCTCATAAGAATATGTTCTATATTCCTTGGAAAGGGAACGGTACGCAATTGGATCATCTGTTATCTCTTGTAGAAAAACACAAAGCCGCTATTTTGAGTGGTGAAGTTCCTTTGTTGGTAGATGGTTATTGTGCTTCGGAACCCACGGTTGCGGAGAATCTGAAACTAGCTAAAATTCGCAGTAATCGTGTGAAATCGGAACTTATCCTGAGCAAAGGAATCAACGAAAACTGCTTCATCACTCGTAACCATGCTGAAACTTATGGGGATTTGTGCCATGTGGTCATCGTTCGTCTTCGTTTACCCAAAGATGAGACGGCAGCAAATGTAAAAGAGGATTTTGTAATACCTATAATAAAGGAAAAGGTAATGGAAGTTATTTCGGAAAATTCTGAACAGGAAACTTGTCCGGAAACAACATCTGTCAGCGTTTCTTCGGAGAAGCCTCTGGCTTCATCTGAAACATATCCGTCTTATCGCCTTGCTTTGCGCGCTAACCTGCTTCGTTGGGCTACGCTGACTCCCGATCTGGGTGTTGAATGGCGTGTAAACCGCCACTTGGGTATTTTAGTCAACGGTAGTTGGACTTCATGGAGTTGGGATGATAAAAACCGTCGCTACGCTCTTTGGAAGGTTTCTCCTGAAATACGTTACTATCTGGGCGGGAAAAGTCGTGGCTTTCTCGGAGCGATGTATCATACGGGCGAGTTTCACTACAAACTTGGTAATATCGGTCGTCAGGGTGACTATCAGGGCGGGGGACTTACAGGCGGGTATCAGCTAGGACTGAACAGTAATCTTTCGCTCGACTTTCATGCCGGAGTAGGTTATACTTACGCCGATTATGACGAATACACGCTTATCAATAAGGTTCGTGTACGCAAAGATTGTAAGACAAAAAATTATTGGGGTATTAACCAATTAGGAATCACACTGATATGGAAACTATTAAAATAACTTCATGTGCCGCTCTCATTTGCGGTGCTGTTTTTCTGATGTCCTCCTGTGTCAAGGATGATGTATATCACACTCCTCACCCGACACAAGGAGCATTGCTGGTGACGACAGATTGGAGTGACCGCTCCTCTGAGTCTGTGCAGCCTGTATCCTATCAGCTTCGTGTTTCCGGTTGTTCAGGAATGAGTGACGAGCAATCCGTGAAAGGAAATACCAACCTTTATCATGCCTTGCTTGAACCGGAATCTTACGAGTTGCTGGTATATAATGTACCCGAATCCATCACAGTTTCCGGTGATATAGCTACGGTGACTGCTGCGGGTGGAAACGGTATAGAGGCTTTTCCCGGTTATTTGTTTTCTGCGGTGCAAACATTGGATATGGCGAAAGACGACACGCTCTCTGTTACGGTCAAGATGCGGCAACGCATTCGTCAATTGATATTGGTGCTGAAACTAAAAGAGGGTGACCATGACCACATTACCGCAGTGAACACTACTTTAAGCGGCATTGCTTCCGGTATAAATCTCAGAACCGGAGCTTTGGTCTCTACATCGGGCACATTTCTTTCTCCCGTTTTTATGAAAAATGAAGCAAGCGACGGAACTCCTGCACTGACCGCAACGATCCGTTTGCTTGGTATTCTTCCGGAAGATGATCAAGAACTTACCGTAGCTGTGACATTAGACAACGGAACTGTGCAGACAATAGAAACAGATCTTACCGAAATATTGCATGAGCATTTTGACGATGATTCGATGACTCCGTTGATATTGGGAGCAAATTTTGATTTGCCTTCTCAGGCGGACTTCTCCGGAAGCATTACTAATTGGAATCCGGTAGACGGGGGACAAGTGGATATTCATTAGTCGCATTATGGCTGAATTTAATAACAATAATATATTGAAACGGAATGAAAAATAAGAAACTAGTACTGTATGTCGCATTGGCTGTCTCATTGGGAGCTTGTGGCAACGATAATGAGTCGGAATCCTCGCCTGTACCCGACGGACGCACGGCATTGACTGTACAGGGGAAAATAAGAGTGAAGAGTACTTCCGAAAGTCGTGCCATAGATACGGACTGGGGATATAATGATAAAATCGGCGTTTTTATGGTGTATTCCGGTAACGGTGCGGGACTGACGCAGGAGAATATTTGTGGTGGAGCGGATAATAAATGTTATGTGACTACGAGAGGAGATGGCAATTTTAAACCCGATGGAACAGAGACGGAAGGGGATAATACGAATATTATCTATTTCCCCGTTGCCGGTGCAGTGGATTTTTATGCATATTATCCTTTTGTCTCTCCGCTGACGGATTATACTTATCCGTTGGATGTGACTGTTCAAAGTAGTCAGGAAGCTATCGACTTCATGTATGCTGGCAAAGTGGAAGGATGTACAAAGGATAATCCGAAAGTAGGATTCAATTTTGTTCATAAACTTTCTAAATTAGTATTGGAAATAAGTCCGGGCGACGGATTGAATACGGCTGATCTGAAAAATCTTGATGTCACAGTTGGAAATCAACCTATAAAAGCGACTTTTAATCTTTCTAACGGTACGCTTATGTGCGGAGCGGATAAGTCGGATATCACATTGTTTACAACCGAGTCCGGCACTTTGAGCGAGGCTATTCTATTACCCAATTCAGCTAAGTCACGTGTGCTGACTTTTGATTTGAATAATGGAAATGACGAACCTTTCACCTGGACAATGGATAAGGCATTGGATGCAGGCAGCAAGTACACGTATGAGGTCCGTTTGCATCGTACGAAAGTGGAAATAACAAGTGCTAGTATCACCGGTTGGACACCGGAAAATGGAGGTGCTGTGGATGCACACTAACTGGTCAATAAGATTAATGATAAATATAAACTAAAAAATACAGTTATGAAGAAGATTTATTTTTATGTTGCTGTCTTGGCTGCAATATTTGTGGGATGTGATAATGGTGAAATGGATAATGTCGCTAACGATGGGCAAGTAGCAATTGAGGTATCGGCCGGAATTGAGGGAGCGAAGACGCGTATGGTAGATACGAAGTGGGAGACAAGGGATAAAATAGGAATTTTTGGAAAAAGTGGTAAGTTAGAGTATTCGAATCGTTGTTACAATTGGATAAGTGGCAATACTTTTGAGGCTAGTTCGAATATTATTTATTACGGTGCTGAGACAGGTTCTTTTACAGCATATTATCCGTATGCAGAAAATAAAGGGAGTAATATTCAAATAAAAGATGGAAAGCTCACAAGGAACTTGCTTACGCAGGTTACTTATGACTTAGATAAAAGTGTAGACTTTCTATATGCTGAAGCGACGGGTACAAAAGATAATCCTAAGATTGATTTTCAATTTGAACATAAAATGAGTAAATTGACTTTGAAATTAGTACCGGGAGAGGGTTATAAAACCATGTCGTATCAACCGGGTAATTTCTCGTCGTATTGGAATTTTAGTTTTTCAAGTTTACATTCTAAGGTTTCATTTGAGATAGCAACAGGGAAAGTAGAGCCGCTGGAGGATGTAGGGAAGCTGGATTTTGTTTATTCCCAAAATGGTTTTAATGGGGGAGACTATGATACGGATGAAAAAGTTACTTATTATACTTTTATATTATGTCCGGGTGAATCTGTTGAAGGTGGTCTGGGCGTGGACCTGACATATGATAATACTGATGGGTATACCCTTCATACTAAACTATTAACTGGCGATAATGTATTTGCAACAGAAGCAGGAAAAGAATATATGTATACTGTGACTCTAAACAAGACAAAATTAGATGTGTCAAATACAACTATAAAATCATGGAATCCTGCTACCTTGCCTAATGATGGAAAAGCAGAGGCCGGTTTATAAATGTAAAAAGCTCATAATTATGAGAATAAGATATCTTACTACATATGAGTGCAGAGGTTACGTTGAAGACAAATCTGTAAAAATACCCCGCTAAATCTGTAATGTGAAATCCTGTACGAGAAACGTGCAGGATTTTGTATTTGTACCAATCAGACCATACCCTTGTTCACTCCGAATTTCTCATCTGTCTGACATTCTCCGGCAGGCTCTACGTGTACTAAAATATCATATACATTGTCTATGGAGTTTTCTATGCTTTTTTCTACGGCTCCGGCAATTTCGTGTGCCTGTGTGATGGTTATATGAGGATTCACTTCAATGTCGAGAGTGATGATATACCGATTTCCTATCATTCGTGATCTGACCCGATGCGGATTGCTTGCTCCCGGCACTTTCTCGACGGCTTCGAATATCTTATTGTATACATTGACATCTTTTACACCATCCATAAGCTCTACATTTGAGTCCATGAAAATACTGATGGAAGATTTGATGATAAAGAGACTGATTATCAATCCTGTTATTGAGTCAAGTATGGGTAACTTAAGTAGGAAAGTAAACAGTAAGCCTAATAAAACTCCTGCTGAAATAATGACATCATTACGCATATTAATCGCATTTGCCGTCAGCATGGAGCTGTCTATTTTCTTTCCTTGCTTGTATTGATATGAAGCTAATAGTAGCTTACCGATAATAGAGAATATAGTAACATAGATAGCGATGGCTGACGGTATCTCTTTCATTTCATCGGAAAAGATGTTTTGGATGGATGATATCAACATCTGCATGCCAGCATAGAATATCACAAGTGACAGGATTTTAGTCGCGATCCCTTCTGCTTTTTCATAACCGAACACATATTTCTTTGAAGGCGGACGATTCATCACTCTTGCTGTAAAAATCATCACGATAGAGATGAGGACATCGGTTGCCGAGTCGATACCGTCGCCTATTACCGCTAAACTACCGGTAAATAAACCGATTATGATTTTGGATGCGGACAGGATTGCATTGCCGATTGTGCTGATCCATGAGGTTTTGATTAGTATGTTCTCTCTTGACATTGAAGTGACCCTTTATAATTGTTTTGTAATGGATTGGGGGAGCAAAGATAAACATTAATAGGAGTTTGTGATATGAAGTTATGAAAAACTTTTTCCGCCTTTTTAGTAGTTTATGCGTTTTAGTTGTATTATATATAGGTGGTCAATTAAAAACAAGACAAATCATTTATTAAATAGTTAACCGCATGTTCAAAAAATTAAGTAGCTCTTTACTCATTGTGTCAGCTTGTGTCTTTTCTTCTTGTACGTCTACCGTCAAGCAAGAAATTGCAATCCTGCCTACCCCCGTTAGTCTGACCGAACAGTCGGGTTCGTTTGTTTTAAAAGATGGCATGAAGATCGGAGTTTCCGATCAGTCGTTGTTTCCGGCTACCGGATACCTGCAGGAAATTCTTCGGAATGTCGTATCGTCTTCTGTTGAGGTCACTACCGATAAGAGTCAGGTAGGTATGTATTTTCAATTGAAGGATACTGTTGGAAAGCCCGGCTCTTATAAGCTTGAGTCTACGCCGGAGTATATTCGGGTGGAGGCAACTGACTATTCGGGCATTATTTCTGCTATTACTACTATTCGCCAGTTGCTTCCTGCGGTGACAGAAGTGCAGGGAGAGAAACAGAATTATTCTATTCCTGTCGTGCAAATAGAAGATGCGCCACGATTTGAGTGGCGTGGATTTATGTTGGATGCTTCCCGCCATTTCTGGAATAAAAAGGAAGTGAAGCATGTATTAGATCTGATGTCTTTGTATAAACTTAATAAGTTCCATTGGCATCTGTCCGACGATCAGGGTTGGCGCATAGAGATCGAGAAGTACCCGTTGCTTACAGAAAAAGGTGCCTGACTTGCAGGGATTCTATAAAGTGAATGCATTTATTGATGAAACAACTGTGGAATTGACTTGCCCGTTACCCGGTACTGAAATACAGTATACGACAGACGGCAGTATGCCTACCAAAGAATCAGCTCTTTATAACGGTGCTTTGGAGGTTGGGAAGACTACGGATTTCGCTTTCCGCACTTTCCGTCCGGATGGTTCTCCTTCGGATGTGGTGCGTACCAAGTATGTAAAGGCTCCTTATGCAGAGGCGGTGACTGCTCCGGCTGCTTTGCAGCCCGGCTTGAAAGCAGTATGGCACGATTTTCGTGGTAATCTTTGTGCGGATATTGATGCAGTTCCTGTCAAAGGGGAGTATGTGGTGGAATCGGTATCCATTCCCGAAGAGGTGAAAGGAAATATCGGTCTGGTATTGACCGGCTATCTGGAAGTTCCTGCCGATGGTATCTATACATTTGCCCTTCTCTCGGACGACGGTAGTACATTAATGCTTGACGGTGAATTGTTGGGAGATAATGATGGAGCACATTCGCCGGTAGAGATTATTGTGCAGAAGGCTTTGAAAGCCGGGCTTCATCCGATAGAAGTGCGTTACCTCGATTGTAACGGAGGCGTATTGCAGATGGAACTGGTGAATGAAAAAGGTGAAAAAGAAGTATTGCCAAGTGCATGGCTGAAACATGAATAACTATTCTGTTGCCTTGTTTGTATTTGAGTGAATCGTTTCTTCTACAGCCTGTTCCTTTGAGTATATCTACTATCAGGAGACTGTCTTCTCAGAAACGATTCACCTCAGACAAACTACATACAAACAAAGCTAAACTTATGCTAAGGTTATCGCTTAAACTGCTATCTTTATACCTTCTTTTTACTGCGGTCTTTTATGTTAAGGTGAAATTAGCTAATTTCTTGTTTCACTTGTTCAGCCCATGCGCTGATACGTTCGTCTGTTTTGCTATCTTCGTTGACTTCGTCAAGTGGAAGACCTACAAACTTACCGTCTACGACGGCAATGGAAGAATCGAAGGTATAGCCTGCAGCATCTGTTGCTCCACAGAATTTGCAGTGGGTATCTTTCAGATCTTCATAAAGAATACCTATTGCGTCACAGAATGTGTCGCTATACGAGTCAGAGTCGCCGCAACCGAACAGGGCTACAGATTTGTGGGATAAATCACACTTCTTTAAAACTTTTACTCCATTGTACCAGTCGTCTTGAAGTTCGCCTGCTCCCCATGTGGAAGAGCCGAGCACCAATACGTCATATTCATTGACTAACGCCTCTGTTAGCTTGGATACATCAAATACATCTGCCGATGGTACATCTAATTTCTCTGCAATTCGACGGGCAAGGTCTTCTGTTGTTCCGGTTGTAGAACCATAAAATACACCAATTTTATTCATCTTTGATTCGTTTTTAAATGTAACGCTGCAAAGATAGAGGGGCTTAAAGAAATAGGAAATCCCCATTTATAATGGAAGATTTGTCTCCTTCTCATTATAAATGGGGATATATGGAATAAAAATGGTCGATCTTTTTAATGGTGGAACAAGCGGATGCCTGTAAATGCCATTGCCATATTGTATCTGTCGCAAGTTCCAATCACATGATCGTCACGTACTGATCCGCCCGGTTGTGCAATATAGCTGACGCCACTCTTGTGTGCGCGTTCTATATTATCTCCGAATGGGAAGAATGCATCCGATCCTAAAGCTACGCCTGTCATCGTATCCAACCATGCCCGTTTTTCTTCGCGTGTCAGTATTTCCGGCTTTTCAGTGAAGAACTGTTGCCAGATGCCGTCTGCCAGTACGTCGTCATAATCTTCCGAGATGTAAACGTCAATCGTGTTATCACGGTCTGCACGACGGATTTTCTCAATCCACGGCAAGTTCATCACTTTCGGGTGTTGGCGTAAATACCAGATATCTGCTTTATTTCCTGCCAGGCGCGTACAGTGGATACGTGACTGTTGGCCTGCGCCAATACCGATTGCCTGTCCGTCTTTGGCATAACATACAGAATTGGATTGTGTATATTTTAAAGTGATTAAGGCAATGATTAAGTCGCGTTTTGCATCAGCCGGGATTTCCTTGTTCTGCGTAGGCATCTCTTTCAAAAGACTTTCATCGATCTTCAATTCGTTTCTTCCTTGTTCGAAAGTTACTCCGAATACATCTTTATGTTCGATAGGAGCCGGGCGGTATGCAGGATCTATCTTTATTACATTATAGGTTCCTTTTCTTTTATTCTTTAGAATCTCCAGTGCTTCGGGAGTGTAGTCAGGAGCAATGACACCGTCGGATACTTCACGGTTGATGATGCGTGCTGTTTCTTCGTCACAAGTGTCGGACAATGCGATAAAGTCTCCGTAAGACGACATGCGGTCTGCTCCACGTGCACGGGCGTATGCTGTAGCCAATGGAGATAGTTTCATGTCATCGACAAAATAAATCTTCTTCAGCGTGTCGCTCATTTCTACTGCAACAGCAGCACCTGCAGGGCTGACATGTTTAAAAGAAGCGGCAGCCGGCAGTCCGGTAGCTTCTTTCAGTTCTTTCACTAGTTGCCAACTGTTGAATGCATCCAATAGATTGATATAACCGGGACGTCCATTCAACACTTCGATGGGGAGTTCGTCTTCTTTCATGAAGATACGGGCAGGCTTTTGGTTAGGGTTGCAGCCGTATTTCAGTTCGAGTTCGTTTGCCATTTTATTAATTATAAATTATGAGTTGCTAATTACAAATTGATAGCGACAAAATTACGAAAAAAAGATAAGCTCGCCTAGACTTGTATTGTAAAATAGTAACATGTAATTAGTATTTAGAATATTGTAATGGTTCAAAATACCTATAAATGGTGATTGCGATTTCGTGAAATATTCCGTTTCTTTGCACTCGCTAAATATAAATAGGTAAGATGGATAATTTACAAAAATATAAGCCGACTGATAAGATGATTGATCTTATCAGTGACAATTATTCCTTGTTGCAGGTAATGAGCCGTTTCGGGCTTTCGTTAGGGTTTGGAGATAAAACGGTAAAGGAGGTTTGTGAGCTGAATGGAGTAGATTGCCGTACTTTCCTGATTGTAGTTAATTTTATGGCTGAGGGCTTTTCTCGGTTAGATGGAGATAAAGATGATATTTCCATCCCTGCGTTGATTGATTATCTGCGGCAGGCACACATCTATTTTCTTGATTTTTCTCTTCCCGCCATCCGGCGCAAATTGATTGAAGCCATTGACTGCTCGCAGGACGATGTTGCTTTCCTTATTCTGAAGTTTTTTGATGAATATACCCGTGAAGTGCGTAAACATATGGATTATGAAGAGAAAACCGTATTTAAGTATGTGGATGCGCTAATAGCAGGAAATGCCCCGAAAAACTACCAGATCAGTACATTCTCCAAACATCACGACCAAGTGGGAGAGAAGTTGACCGAACTGAAGAATATCATTATTAAATATTGTCCGGCCAAAGCCAATGAGAATCTTCTGAATGCGGCGCTTTTT
The DNA here is from genome assembly GCF_014287315.1 of Bacteroides sp. NSJ-39. NCBI lineage: Bacteria > Pseudomonadati > Bacteroidota > Bacteroidia > Bacteroidales > Bacteroidaceae > Bacteroides > Bacteroides sp. NSJ-39. The sequence continues at coordinate 13,928 of NZ_JACOOB010000005.1, forward strand.
GATATTTATGCTTGTGAGGAGGGGCTGGAATCTCATTGCAAGATAGAGGACTATATTTTTGTTCCTGCTATTCTGAACCTGGAAAGGAGGATGATGGAAAATGAAAAATAATGAAGTTATCCGGATTGCAATTGCTGAGACTTCTGTAATTATTCGTGGCGGGCTGACTGCTGCGTTGAAGCGTCTTCCTAATGTGAAAGTGCAACCTATAGAGTTGCTTTCTATTGAGGCTCTGCATGACTGTGTCCGGACGCAGTGTCCTGATATGCTGATTGTCAATCCGGCTTTCGGTGATTATTTTGATATAGGTAAGTTTCGAGAGGAAACGTCCGGTAAGAAGATACGGGTGATAGCATTGGTCACTTCTTTTGTAGATGCCTCCTTGTTGAGCAAATATGATGAGTCTATTTCTATATTTGATGATTTGGAGAGATTGTCTAAGAAAATCTCCGGTTTGCTGAATGTTCCTTCTGAGGAAGAAGAATTGGAAAGTCAGGATGCGCTCAGCCAGCGGGAAAAGGAAATCGTCATCTGTGTGGTAAAAGGAATGACAAATAAAGAAATAGCGGAAAAGCTGTTTTTATCTATTCATACGGTTATCACGCATCGGAGAAATATTAGCAAAAAATTGCAAATACATAGTGCGGCGGGTTTGACTATTTATGCTATTGTAAATAAGCTGGTTACGCTGAATGATGTGAAGGGCTTATAGCAAGGGAAAGTGTTATAAAATATAAAACCGTTTGCGCACACGGAAATTATTCGTACCTTTGCAATGCAATTGGGAAATTGCTGTTAGTTTATAAGGTAAAAGAAAAAATGTAAGGTATTAGATTAAGTAAAGATTTAAGGTATTAAAATTTTTATTCAATAGGAAAGTTTTTATAGTTAGGTAAAAAGGATAACAATAGGTAAAGATGTTTTAGAGGTAAAAAAGAAGATTAGTTTTCAGGAAAAAATGAGGTACTATGGAAAAGCCTTTTGGCTTTTCTGATGCGGTGGCGAGTGATTCTATAAAAAAGAATTAACTCGTTTTTTTTATTGCTTGCGAATAAAATGGCAAAATATTGGGGCAGTAGATATTTCGGGGCAGTATAAAAACAAAATCCCGACGAAATCACTTCGGCAGGATCCTATTTCATTTTTACTTAAATGTGGCTACGTAATAAAATTATGACTAATTAATTCAATTCTGATACTGCAAAGATAGTGTATCTCAATATATGTCACAATCCCCTATATAAGGTATATTGCGTAGCTATTCTCATTATTTATAGTTATTGATGGCTGATTTTTCTACTTTTTCCCATTCATTTGTTTCAAAATCATATGATTTGATAACTTTTGCGGGGCAACCGGCACATATCGAATAGGGAGGGACGGAATGAGTGACTATACTTCCGGCAGCTACAACACAATGTTTTCCTAAAGTCACTCCCGGGAGAATGACTGAATTGGCACCTACCCATACATCATCCTCAATAACAACCGCTTGTGTGCTGACACCCTGTTCGTCAATTCTCTTTTCCACATTTTCATAATTATGATTGAGTCCTGTGACGGTTACATTCTGAGCAAGGTTGACGTGGTTGCCGATAGCGGCCGGACCAATGATTGTATTTCTTAATCCGATTCGTGTATAATCTCCGATGGTCAAGTCGCCGACTGCATTGTTGAGGCAGGAAAAATCCTCAACAACGGAATATCTTCCTAAGGAGAATCGGTTGAAGGGAGGGAGATCTTTGCGAACGCTTCGATAAATCACGGAGCCTTTACCTCGTTTAAGATATACGTAACCGAAGATACGTATCCACCAGTTAGGACGCGTTTTGACAGGATGCATGATGAATCGGTGAACGGCCTGTTTTAAACCGGAGTTTTCTTTAATTCGCTGCTTAAGTGTTTTTTTCTCCATATTGAGTGTCTTTTCTTCTTTTTGTCTTCTACCAGATAATCCGGAATCGCCAGACTGTATACAATGAATAAACCGAATAATATGCTCCACCAGCCAAATGATGACATCCAGTTATATGCTGTCATCAGTAAAGCATAGATACCGACGAAGATGCACAATTTCAGCGGAGAGGGTATCAATAGCTGCATAATCCGATTGAGGAAACTCCAGTTCCCTTCTAATAGAGAGGGGAACAAATAAGAGATCATTTTTCGGGGGCGTTTCCGATAAGGAGAGGTCGGATAGGATTCGCAGTAAACAATGGCTTCCGGCAGATAGTCGATATATATGTTCTGTCGAAGTAACTTCCGTTCGATATTGGTTTTGGAACTTTTCAGGTTTTTCTGTAACCATGCCAGATCAATAGCCATATTGGTTCCAAGCAAATTGGATGATAACCCGAATTGCGTATTGCCTGCCCTGTACAGGCTGTTTTTTATTTCATCACGCATCACTCGAAATTTGAAACGAAATCCCTTGCAGCCTTTTACGAGTGTATGTAGCTGGATTGCCTGTATTCCGGCATCATAAGCGTCGTAAATCTTGTCCAACAGTTGTGGGGACAGAGTACGGGCAGTATCAGGCAGGATAAGAGCCAAGTCGTAATGTTCTTTGTCTAAACTGTTGATACCTTGATATAGATCGTTGTATGTGATGAATTCGTAGGGTGATTCTTTCCCATATAAATCGGGAAGGGGACTGCTTTCACGAATAAGGATGGCGCAGCGATATTTTTTTTGAGCTTTAGGGTATGTGATATGTCTGAAATGTGAAGCGGTGGATAATATAAAAAGGTATAGAAACAGAATCCCTGTAAGGAAGAATGCCAGATCATCTATTATGTAGATATAAGAGTCCATCACTTAAAGGAAGTTATACGTTCTCTTTTTGAATAAATGCAGTAACTGTCTTTAGAATAATCTTTATATCCAGCCAGAAAGAAAATGTTTTGGCATAAGTGATATCCAATTGTTTACGTTCTTCAGCGGAAAGTTTGCCTGCTTCACCTCTTTTCTCTACCTGCCATAGACCAGTTAACCCGGCAGGACCTATGAAGCGGTCGATGTGTTCGTCGCTAGTCAGTAGTTCGGCTTCATAGAGTGGGAGAGGTCGATTGCCGACTATTGACATATCCCCTTTTAAAATATTAAAAAGCTGCGGTAACTCGTCGATACTGTATTTGCGGATAAAGCGTCCTATCTTTGTTATTCTCGGATCATTTTCCAGTTTAACAAAAGCATTGCTTTTCTCTTTGGATTTTTTGTGAATATAATCTTCTTCGGAGATAACGAAATCGTCGGATACTAAAAGAATTTCTTCTTCATCGCCTTCTTCATTCATGTCTGTATCGATGTCTTCTCCCCATATATCGGGCTCCTCTTCTTCCTGCTGGTATTGGTTAAGAGCATTGAAATCTTTCAGATGCTTGTCCGCGTCAGTATACATGGAACGGAATTTGAGAAAATCAAATATCTGATAGTTGCTTCCGACTCGTTTGGATTTATAAATGACTGCTCCTTTACTTTCCAAGCGAATGGCTAATGCGGTAAATATCAAAAGAGGGGAAAGACATAATATAGCCATTCCCGAAAATAATATATCAAAGATTCGTTTCCATAAAGGTAACCGGAAAGCTTTGATATTTTGTGCCTTGAGCTGGAGATCTTTTATTTTCTGCTCCTTGCGGCGTTTGAGAAAAGTTGATAAGTCTGTTAAGGCTTCATGAGTCATTTCAAATTTAATGGTATTGTTGATTCCGGCTTTCAGATATTGTGCCGCTTCTTCTTTAGACAACGAATCCATAACAAGTACCATGTAAAGTCCCGGATATTTCTTGCGCATATACCGGATATCTGCAATATCTTTGGAGAGGTCTACTTGTTCAAAAAATAGAGCTATATCATATTTTTTACGTATTTTGTCTACTGCTTTAATAGCTTTGCTACAATTTGGCACAGCATAAAATACCCCTACATTTAATTTGGAAAACAACTCTATCGTCTTGCTATCTCTACCTATATAAATAAAATATTGCATGTAGCAGCCTGGTATTAGTCAATAATCTTTTTGATTCGGACTTTGAGTTCCAATGGGTTGAATGGCTTTAATATGTAGTCTTCCGCGCCTTCTTCCAATAGTCTGATTCTTTCCGTCGTGCTTTCCTCACTGGATAACATGACAATAGGGATTGACTTGAATAATTCATTATTTTTCATGTATCTTAAGAACTCGTCTCCTGTCATGAGAGGCATGCGGATATCCGATATGATAAGATCGGGTATGTTGCCCTCGTTCAGCCATTCGATAGCTTTGATAGGATCTTCCCGATAGGTAAAATCATAATCTTTTCCTAAGTATACACCGGCTACTTTTCCAATTGTCGCTTTATCGTCGACTAGTAATATTTTCTTTCTCATACGAATAGACCTTTCTATCGCTTGCTTTGTTATCAGGTTTATAGATAAGTTTGTTGTTACATAAAATTTACAAGTAGTGCAAATATAGATATTATTTTAGAATAACACCTATATTTAAACAAATAAAATCAAATAAGTATGATAATAGGCTCCTATTTCAAACTTTAGTGATTTCTCCTATCAGACAAGAGTTCATTTTGTACCGAATGTCTTGGTTGGATAATCCGTGTCCCAGCAGAAACATCAGTTTCGTAATGGCGCATTCGGGGGTACTGTCATATCCGCTGATAACACCGGCTTCCAAAAGATGCATTCCTGTTTCATAACGTCCCATTTCCACAGCTCCGGACGCGCATTGGGTAATGTTGACAATGATGATTCCACGTTCTGTCGCTTCCTTTAGCTGGCGGATAAACCATTCTTTTTGCGGTGCATTTCCCGATCCGAAAGTCTTCATTACGACAGCCTTCAGTCCCGGAACATGAAGGAGGGAGGTCACGATACTTTCTTGAATGCCGGGAAAGAGCGTCAGAATAACGACATTGGTATCAAATAAATAATGTGGCTTTAACGGTTTTGTCGGATCGGGTTTGCGAATCAAGTTAGGCTCATATTTGATATGGATGCCTACCCGTGCTAATGGTGGGTAGTTGAAAGAACGAAATGCGTTGAAGTTTTCCGCATTGATTTTGGTTGTACGGTTGCCACGCATCAAATGATTTTCAAAAAATATGCAAACCTCAGGAACGATGGCTGTTCCGTCCGAGTTCTTGGCGGCAGCGATTTCAATGGCTGTGATAAGGTTTTCTTTTCCATCCGTCCGTAAAGTCCCGATAGGAAGCTGTGAACCTGTGAGGATGACAGGCTTGCTTAGGTTTTCGAGCATAAAACTTAATGCGGAAGCTGTGTAAGCCATAGTGTCCGTTCCGTGAAGAATGACAAAACCATCGAAATAGTCGTAATTATAATTGATAATCTTTACCAGTTTTGCCCAGTAAGCAGGTTCCATATCCGAAGAGTCGAGAGGTGGTTCGAATTGATAGGAAGAGATGCGGTAGTTGAATCTTTTTAATTCGGGTACATGCTTGAGTAGATGATCGAAGTTAAAGTTTTCTAAGGCACCAGTTTCCGGATTTTCTATCATTCCGATCGTTCCACCCGTGTAAATTAATAAAACGGAAGGGGTCTCTGCTCTCATAATTGTTGAACTACTGTTAAAATATTGGCAAAGATATGAAATAATTGTGATTTATGATTGATGAGTTTTCGAATAATTTTGTGGATTCCTCATTTGTATGAATAAGTTGTGGCGGGAAATCTAAAAAAGATGGTTGCTTCTTTTAGATTTCCCGCCATCTTTTTATAAAAGATGTAGGCAAAGCGTGAGAGAGGATTTAACGACTCAGAGTAAACTGCTGATCCACATCAATAAATCATTTCAGCCCAGCTTTTAATTTGAGTATTGCTTTCTCCGGATCTTTTTCTTCTTCAAGCAAAGTAACGAATCTGCTGCCTATGATTGCTCCGGAGGCGTGTTCGCAAGCAGCTTGAAAAGTCGCTTTATTGGAGATTCCGAACCCTACCATTAGCGGATTGTTGAGGTGCATATTCTCTATTTTTTTGAAATAGGCCCGCTTCTGCTCATTGAAATCCTGTTGTGCTCCGGTGGTTGCCGCTGATGAAACCATATAGATAAAACCATCCGTATGAGCATCGATTTCCCGCACGCGTTCTTCGCTGGTCTCCGGGGTAATAAGCATAATCACCTTGATACCATATCGTTCGGTGGTGATTCGGTATTGTTCCTGATAATCACGGAAAGGGAGATCAGGGATAATGACGCCGTCGATACCACATTCTACACATCTACGACAGAAATTTTCAAATCCGAATTGCATAATCGGATTTAAGTATCCCATTAATATCAATGGAATTTTCACATCCTTTCGAATATCCCGTAGTTGTTCAAAAAGAAGTTTTAAAGACATACCGTTGTGTAAAGCTTGAGCAGCGGCATTCTGAATGACAATGCCGTCCGCCATCGGGTCGCTGAAAGGGATTCCGATTTCGATCATGTCGACTCCGTTTTTTTCGAGAGTACGGATTACGTGAGCAGTACCTTCTAAAGTAGGATCACCGGCGCAGAAATAGATAGAAAGTATGTCTTTCTTATCGCTATTGAAAAGTTGATTGATTCTATTCATGATTATTGAGTTTTTTAATTATGATTTTAATTCATTTAGGAATGTTCGGATCCGGTCTGTATCTTTCTTTCCGGGTTTCACTTCAAAACGACTATTGAGGTCGTATCCGGCAAGGAGGGGATGGCTGAATCCCTTGAGAGAATGGGCGCTGCAGGAATGGATTCCTCCGCTTAATATAAAAGGTACCTGTCCTTTGTATGTATGCAATATATTCCAGTCAAATTGATTCCCCGAACCGCCATATTGTTCGCATTTAGTGTCGAACAGGAAAAAATCGCAAGTTTTCTCATATTCATATACCTTTGTCAAGTCTTTGGGTAGGGCTATCGAAAATGCTTTGATGATTTTCAGTCCCCTCTCTTGTAGTGACCGGCAATATTCCGGTGATTCCGTCCCATGCAGTTGTACATAGTCAAGCCCGAAACGGTCAGCATACATACTGACTGTCGGCTTATCTGCATTTACAAATACTCCGACACGCTTGGCGTGAATAGGAAGATAAGCGGGAAGTTCATAGATATATCTCGGAGATTTGGGATAAAAAATAAATCCCAGCATATCAATACCTTCGAGCGCTTCTACGTCCCGTATGTTTTCTGCTTCACACATTCCGCAAACTTTGATGATTTTTCCGTTGATCATAGGGGCTGTTTTTAGGTGATTGGTTATTGCATTGCTTGCAGGAAATTCTGTAAGGTTTCTCCCGGATGTTCCGTTTTCATCAATGTTTCGCCGATCAGGAATCCGCGAAATCCGGCTGCCCGAAGACGTTTCACGATTTCAGGATTGGAGATGCCACTTTCTGATACCAATACAGAATCTTGGGGGAGTTGTTCGGCGAGACGGAAAGAGTTTTCCACATCCGTAAAGAAAGTTCCTAAATTACGGTTGTTGACGCCTATCATATCTATTTCCTTATTGATATATGATAGTTCTTCAGTGTTGTGAATTTCCAATAAGACCTCCAAACCCAGCGAGTGGGCTTTTTCTGTAAGCTCATTGCATTTGTCCTGTTCAAGTGCGGCTGCAATAAGAAGTATGGCATCTGCACCGACTATTCTCGCTTGATAAAGTTGGTAAGCGTCGATGATGAAGTCTTTCCTAAGAATGGGGATCTCTACCAAAGGGCGTGCAGTGCGGATGTCCTTCAGGCTTCCTCCGAAAAACTTCTCGTCGGTGAGAATAGAGAGGGCAGAGGCTCCTGCTGCTGCATAGGAGGGAACAATCTCTTCCGGGCATACTTCTTCCTTTATCCATCCTTTGGATGGAGACCGACGCTTAAATTCAGCGATAATACCCGATGCAGACGAGGCTAATGCCTGCTTCATAGAACGAGAGGTCGGAACTTCGCTGATACCTTCCTGTAATTGCTCGATGGAGATAGCCTGCTTTTGCAGGTCAACTTCAAATCGTTTGTTTGCTATAATCTCTGATAGTATATCTTTCATCAGTGCGTAGGTTTTTATATTTATGATGATTTAGGCACGGATTACACGGATTTTGCGGCTTCGGATTAACAAGAACTGTGTAATCCGCGTAATCCGTGCCTAATTTTACATTTAACTATTTAACTCAATGAATTTTTTTAGGGTAGCTAATGCGCGTCCACTTTCCAATGAATCTTTGGCGAGAGCAATACATTCTTCAATAGTCTTCTCCGGACAAATCACATGGATGGCGAAAGCTGAATTGACTACCACTACATTTTTTTGAGCTTCTGTAGCCGTGTTATTCATGATCTGATCGAAAATCTTAGCTGCATCTTCCGGTGTTTGTCCGCCATCCAGATCAATATCCTTATAACGGGAGAAGCCGAGGCTTTCGGGAGTGTAAATTTTTTCATGATCGCTGGTTGCCACTTTAAACTCATTGGTCAGAGAAATCTCATCATATCCGTCAAGGCTATGAACAACAGCAAATTTCGTCTTGCTTTCCTGATAAGTATAGGTGTAAAGGCGAAGTAACGGTAGATTGTAAACTCCTAACAGTTGGTAAGCAGGTAATACCGGATTTACCAATGGACCGAGCATATTGAAGAAAGTGCGCACTGCCAATCCTTTACGAACCGGAGCTACTGCTTTTAATGCCGGATTGAATAAAGGGGCATGTAGATAAGCAAGATTGCATTTTTCCATGCTGCGACGCAGTTGGTCTACATCACTGGTGAATTTTACACCGTGTTGCTCCATTACATTACTGGCACCACTGACCGACGTTGCTCCATAGTTACCATGTTTCACAACCGGGAAGCCGGCTCCGGCAACTGTAAAGCAGGAAGCTGTAGAAATATTGAATGTGTTTTTTCCGTCACCTCCGGTTCCTACGATATCAATCGGAGCGAAATCACTCAAATCGACCGGAATACGCATTTCCAACAGTGCGTCACGGAAACCGCATAATTCCTCTACGGAAATATTACGCATCAGAAAGACGGTGATGAGTGAGGCCACTTGCACATCGTTATATTTCCCTTGCGCGATGTTCTGTAGAATGGTGCGCGCTTCATCGCGTCCCAAATATTGATGTTCGAAAAGTTTGTATAGAATCTGTTTCATAAGTTTAATCGTTTAAGAAGTTTTTGATAATTTCTTTTCCTTGCGGAGTTAATACTGATTCGGGATGGAACTGAATACCATGTACATTATACGTTTTATGGCGGATTGCCATGATTTGTCCCTCCTGGCTTTCTGCTGTTATTTCCAGACAGTCCGGAAAGCCTTCCCGGCTGACTACCCAGGAATGATATCTTCCGACAGGGATTTCTTTTCCTAATCCTTCAAAAAGCAGGTCCTGACGAAGGATACTAACCGGAGTTTGTACACCATGATATACTTCTTTGAGGTTTTCCAGACGTGCTCCGAAGGCTTCGCTGATAGCCTGATGACCCAGGCAGACCCCCAGAATGCTTTTGGTCGGAGCGTATCTCTTAATAATAGGTAGTAACAAGCCGGCTTCTTCGGGTATGCCCGGCCCGGGAGACAGGATGATTTTATCAAAACGATCTACTTCATCAAGCTCTATCTGGTCGTTGCGGACTACTTCTACATCTGTAGCCCCTAATTCTTTCACTACATGCAGCAGGTTATAAGTGAAAGAGTCGTAGTTATCTAAAAGTAATATTTTCATTTTTATTGTCATTGTAAAATGGTTGCTCAAATACTATCTCTGCTTTTCTGCCTAAAGAAATAGAAGCGTTTAGGCAACGGGAATCTTTTTTTCAGGCAACAGCAATTATTTTTTTAGGCTGACTATTTGGGACGGTTAATTTTTTAATTTGACAGCTAAATCAATTGCTTTTTTCAGTGCTCCCAGTTTATTGTTCACCTCTTGCAGTTCGTATTCATCTTGGCTGCGTGCTACGATACCTCCTCCGGCCTGGAACCAGAGTTCGTTGTTGCGGCTTACAAAAGTACGGATGGTGATTGCTTGGTTTAATTCGCCATTCAATCCGATAAAACCGATACAACCACCGTAGGCTCCACGATTATGTGGCTCGATTTCACTGATTAACTGCATAGCGCGTACTTTGGGGGCACCGCTTAACGTACCGGCCGGGAACGTGTCAATAAACGTTTTTATTTTGTCTGCGCCTTCATTCAGCATACCGCTGACACGGCTTACCAAGTGAATAACATGGCTATAATATTGCGGTTCCTTATAGAATACCACGCGTACATCATGGCAATTACGTGAAAGATCGTTTCTTGCAAGATCAACCAGCATGACATGCTCTGCATTTTCTTTAGGGTCGGCCAGTAAAGCCTCTGTCAATTCGCGGTCTTTTACTGTGTCTCCCGTGCGACGGGTGGTTCCGGCAATCGGATCAATGTAGGCGCGGCCGTTTTCGATTTTGCAATGTGTTTCCGGCGAAGAACCAAAGATACGATATCCTCCGAAGTCGAAATAGAAAAGATAAGGAGAAGGATTGATGCTGCGGAGTGCGCGATAAACTTTGAAATCATCTCCGGCGTATGGTTGGATAAATCTTCTGGAAAGCACGATTTGGAAAACATCTCCGCGCATACAGTGTGCGATTCCTTTGCGCACATTTGCTTTGTGCTCTTCGTCGGTGATGGGACTGGTTACGGGACCTGTTACAGAGAAATTGTAGGAAGCATAATTCCGGTTTTCGATGGCTGCTTCCAGTTCCGGCAAACCGCTTTCTTCTCCTTCGGACAACATTTCAACTAATGTCAGCTCATTTTTGAAATGATTGAAAACAATGACATACTTATATAATATGTATAGTAAATCCGGAGCATCGTTTTGCTCATCATGACTTTCTTTTACCGGGATGTGCTCGAAGTACTTCACGGCATTAAACGTCGTATATCCGTAAAGTCCGCACACATTCTTATTATCTCCGGTCACCTGGAACTGATTGATAAACCGGTTCATAGCCTTTTCTACATTGAATGTTTTTGTCAGCGGTTCTTCCGTACGGCTATTATCGGGATAGTTGGCAGTGACAATGCCACCGTTTACACCGATGCTTGCCAAGGGACAAAGGGCTATAAATGACAGGGAATTTTCTCCGGCATGATAATCGGAACTTTCCATTAATGCGGATTGAGGATACATGTCGCGTACTTTCAGATAAATGCTGACGGGAGTATGCATATCTCCGAGCACTTGTTTGCTATGGGTAGTATAATTAAATGTTTTCATTTCTATAATTGCTTGATTATTGATTGCGAATGATGGTTGACTAATTATTTATAGCTGTTCGTTAAACGACAAATAGGTTTCAATATCTTTGTCTCCTCGTCCCGAAACAGTCAATACAACGATATCTTCCGGCTTGAACTTCAATTTTTTCAAAGCTCCTAATGCATGGGCGGATTCCAATGCAGGGATAATACCTTCGAGTTTGGTTAGTTCGTAGGCAGCTTCTATCGCTTCGTCGTCGTTGATTGCCAATACGTTGGCACGGCTTTGGGCGGCAAGGTTAGCATGTATCGGACCAATGCCCGGATAATCCAGTCCGGCGGAAATGGAGTATGGTTCCTCTATCTGTCCGTCTTCGTTTTGGATGACATAGGTACGTGCTCCGTGGATAATTCCCATTTTGCCGAGTTGGATGGTAGCGGCGGTCATTCCGGTTTCTATTCCTTTACCTCCCGCTTCCGCCAGGATAATGCCTACCCGTTCGTCGTTGATATAATGATAAATCGTTCCGGCAGCATTACTTCCTCCTCCCACGCAGGCTATCAGATAATCCGGATAATCGCGTCCTTCTTTTTCTTGCAGTTGCTTTTTGATTTCTTCGCTGATAACAGATTGCAGACGTGCTACCATGTCAGGGTAGGGATGAGGACCTACGGTAGATCCGATGATATAATAAGTGTCGGCAGGATGACAGCACCAGTCGCGGATCGCTTCGTTGGTTGCATCTTTCAGAGTCATGTTGCCGGAAGTAACGGGGATAACGGTGGCTCCCAACATTTTCATTTTCTCTACATTGATGTGCTGGCGTTCTACGTCCGTCTTTCCCATATAAACGATACATTCCATATCCATCAATGCACAGACGGTAGCTGTTGCTACTCCATGTTGTCCGGCTCCGGTTTCGGCGATGATACGCTTCTTTCCCATGCGGCGTGCCAGTAAGATTTGTCCGATGGTGTTGTTGATTTTGTGAGCACCTGTATGATTCAGGTCTTCCCGCTTCAGATACAACTTGCAACCGTACTTTTCAGAAAGGCGTTTGGCCAGATAGAGTGGGGAGGGACGTCCTACGTAGTCACGTAGCAACTGGTCGAACTCCTTTTTAAAATCTTCGCTTTCAATCACTTCGAGGTACTTATTCGTTAGTTCCTCAACACATTTGTGGAGGATTTCTGGTACGTAAGCACCGCCGAATTCTCCGTAATAGCCATCCTGGTCAACTAAAAAACTTTTCATAATCCTATCTGTATTTTTATGTTATTATTGAATCTGTTTTGAAACGGGTAAATAAAAAGAGCCCTGTCGCAGGTTGCGACAGGGCTCTTTCAAATTTGTTATATCTTTAATGAGGTATATACATACGAGCACTGCTCCCTTACGACTGTCGGAGTTGTAACGGGCGCCACCACCAATATGTATTTACTAACATTGTTCTCATTGTCTTTTGTAATTTTATGGGGGCAAATATAGACACTTTGTTTGAAACAGCAAACAAAATATGACTTTTTTTCTCTTTTGCCTTCATTTTTCTGATATAGAACAATTTTCAACCTGAACTGTTCTTATAAATATTGAATATTTAAACAAAAACAATTATGAAACAGAGAAAAGTTTTAGTAGGTATCGCTATTGCCATTTTCATTATATTATTATTGTATTGGTTATTGGTAGCAGAGGATATGAAACCCTGGTTGTCGGCTATGGTTCCTTCCGTGGCACAACAATTCTTTGCTTGATTCTGACAGGCTTCGGATAAATCATGTATCTTTGCAAGGATAGTGACTAATAACCAAAATAATAACAATAGACTAAGATATGGAAAATTTTATTTTTCAAAATCCTGTGAAACTAATCATGGGAAAAGGGATGATTGCCCGGCTGGCTAAAGAAATACCGTCCGACAAACGTATTATGATTACTTTTGGCGGCGGAAGCGTGAAGAAAAACGGAGTGTACGATCAGGTAAAGGAAGCATTGAAGGACCATTTTACGGTAGAATTTTGGGGAATCGAACCCAATCCTGCCATCGAAACTCTCCGTAAAGCGATTGCTTTGGGAAAAGAAGAGAAAGTGGACTATTTGCTGGCTGTTGGCGGCGGTTCTGTTATTGACGGTACGAAATTGATTTCCGCAGGAATCCTGTATGATGGTGATGCTTGGGATTTAGTACTTGCCGGACGCCCGGTAACTCATACTGTACCTCTTTCCACTGTATTGACTTTGCCTGCTACCGGTTCGGAAATGAATAACGGAGCAGTTATTTCCCGTCGTGAAACGAAAGAGAAATATCCTTTTTATGCCAACTATCCAATCTTTTCTATTCTTGATCCGGAAGTAACTTTTACCTTGCCACCTCATCAGGTAGCTTGTGGATTGGCTGATACCTATGTTCATGTGATGGAGCAATATATGACTACTTCCGGACAGAGTCGCGTTATGGACCGTTGGGCGGAAGGTATTCTACAAACTCTGGTGGAGATTGCTCCGAAAATTCGTGAAAACCAGCATGATTATCAACTGATGGCTGATTTTATGCTTTCGGCTACAATGGCATTGAATGGATTTATTGCTATGGGGGTGTCTCAAGACTGGGCTACTCACATGATCGGGCATGAAATTACTGCTTTGCACGGATTGACACATGGCCATACGTTAGCCATTGTTCTTCCTGCCACGTTGCAAGTGCTTCATGAAGAAAAAGGGGATAAACTTTTGCAGTATGGTGAAAGAGTTTGGGGAATTACTTCCGGTACAAGAGAAGAGCGGATTGATGAAGCAATTTGCCGTACCGAAGAATTTTTCCGTTCACTGGGACTGACTACACGTTTGCATGAAGAGAACATCGGACAGGAAACTATTCTGGAAATCGAACGCCGCTTCAATGAACGTGGTGCTAAATATGGTGAGAATGGAAATGTAACAGGTGCTGTTGCTCGTAGAATATTAGAGACTGCACTTTAAGCACACTCTTACATGAAGTTTATAGAATAAGAAGGTTTCCGAAAAATCCTTCTTGCTAAATAAAATGTGTACCCTAAAAGTTGGATATAAAACTTTTGGGGTACATTTCATTAGTAGTGGTAATAATGTAAAGTAGCGGGGCAGTATAATCATCTTACAGGGTATACTTTATAATCAGTAGCAGTAGAAAGAGTGATTTTATAAATTCAAGGCTTTTCGGTATTCTGCTTACTATTTCTCAATTTTCTCTGTTCTTGGAATTTTGAACCAGAAACAAGAACCTTCTCCTTCTTTAGATTCCGCTCCGATAACTCCTCCCAGCCGCTCTACTATGACACGGCAGATGGCTAGTCCGAGACCTGTTCCTTTAATAAACGAATTCAGTTTGACGAAACGTTCGAACACCTTGTCTATTTTGTCAGCAGGAATTCCGATACCTGTATCTTTTACATAAAAGTATATTTCATCACTTGCTTCTTCAATCCGGTATCCCATTTCGATAGAACCCTTGGAAGTGAACTTTAAGGCATTGTTTGTAAAGTTGATGATAACCTGTGATAAGCGTATGCGGTCTGTATTAATAATACATTGATTTGCTCTCTCTGTGAATACGATTTGTACGTCCGGTGAAGAGTTTTTTTCTTGCATTTGTCTGCAAATACCTTCCATCAGTTCATTAATGTCAGTTTGCGCAAATGTGAATTCCATAGTACCGGCTTCGATTTTGGAAAGATCCAGAATATCGTCTATCAGTTGCAATAATAAGATATTGTTGCTGGAGATTATTTTCACGAACTCCTGTTTCTCTTCTTCCTCCTCTGTCTGGCAAACCATTTCGGAAAATCCTACAATTGCGTTTAGTGGGGTTCGTATTTCATGGCTCATATTAGCGAGAAAGGCAGATTTTAGTCGATTGGATTCTTCGGCTTTTTCCTTTGCCTCTTGCAACATTCTATTCATTTTTAGTTTTTCTGTGATGTTTTCAAAACGAAGTAATCCGCCAATAATTTCAGTTTCTTTTTCGTCGCCAAAAACGGGAGTTGCGGTCACTTCAAAATCTACATCGTCTACTCTGATTGTATGTCGGATTATTTTGCCTTGTTCGATTGCTTTCTTGAAAGCACATTGTCCACATGGTTCATTACGAAGTGCACTGGTCTGATAGCAAATTTTTCCCGGTATGTATCGTCTTCCTTTTACCAGGCTGGCGATTTGTCTTGTTTCTTCCCATTGCACCCGGTAATTTTTATCAATATAGATAAGCCCGAAGTCAATACTTTTTAGAGCTAGTTTCTGCTTCTTCAATGCTTTTTCCAGTTCTTCTTTGGCTGCAACCAATTCTCTTTCATAATTCTTGAGTTGAGTGATCTCCCATCGGGTTGCGAGCAGCCATCTTTTTTCCCCTTCCCATGAAATAATTGATTTTACAGCAATCGTATCATGGGTGATTCCATCGGGAGTGATATATTTTTCTTCTTTGCGGTATACTTTGCCTTCTTGTACGAGTTCTTTGTCGATATTTCGGTATTTTTCTCCTCTTTCTTCTCCGTATATTTCGTAGTCAGTATGTCCGATAGCCTCTTCACTACTGATACCGGATTGAACGGCTGATTCTTTATTCCAGTAATAGTATCGGAAATCATTTGCAATGTCTTTTACGAAGATCGGAAAAGGAAGGTTGTCGAGAATATCAAAAGAAAAACGATAGGAATGATTGGTCTTTTTAATCGTTTTGTGTAATTTGTGGATTCTATATAATAAAATGCTAATGATAAGGAGTAAAATAATTACCAGTAAATAATTATAACCCCAAGGTACTTCACCAATCCAGAAAATTAACAAAATATTGTTTGCCATAAAATGTTTGATATAAATGGGGTGTAAAGATATGAATTGTTCTTTAACTATCAAAAAGATAATACATAAATATATTGCTTTTCAACATTATATTATGAGGATGTAATAAAATATGATATGATGAATGTGGATGTATGGTGTCTTATATTTCCTGTATGGTATGATATTTTGAATGATTTTGAATCTTTTTCTAGAGGGAAAATGTATTAAAATATTAAATGATGTCTCATGAACTAAAATCATTTCTAATTTGTTTTAATAACGCTGGAGTATTTTCTATTTTTGTTCACCTAAATTAGTTTTGATAGAGTCAAAATAAAACAATCATTTAATTACGTATGCTAATAACCATTATTATTCTCGTTCTTTCGGCTGTCTTTTTCGTGAACGGCAAGGTTCGTTCGGATATTGTGGCACTATGTGCGCTGATAGCCTTACTTGTTTTTCAGATATTAACTCCTGACGAGGCACTCTCCGGCTTTTCCAATTCGGTAGTCATTATGATGATCGGATTGTTTGTAGTAGGAGGGGCTATTTTTCAGACGGGACTAGCAAAAATGATCAGTTCCCGAATTCTTAAACTTGCGGGAACCAGTGAGATTCGGTTGTTTTTATTGGTGATGTTGGTGACCTCTGCCATTGGTGCGTTTGTCAGTAACACAGGTACGGTGGCATTGATGCTTCCTATTGTTGTTAGTTTGGCGATGAGTGCCGGCATGAATCCCAGCAGGTTGTTGATGCCATTGGCTTTTGCAAGTAGTATGGGAGGTATGATGACTTTGATTGGTACTCCACCGAACCTTGTGATACAGAATACGTTGACTTCCGCCGGACTTGAGCCGCTTTCTTTCTTCTCTTTCCTGCCTGTCGGTATTGTTTGTGTAATTGTTGGCACACTGGTTTTGATGCCGCTTAGTAAATGGTTTCTTTCTAAAAAAGGCCAGAAAGATGATAATAAACGTTCGGGCAAGTCACTAAAACAGTTGGTCAATGAATATGGGCTTTCTAGTAATTTGTTTCGTTTACAGGTGATAAAAGATTCAAGGCTTTTGGGGAAGACAATTATTGACCTGGATATTCGCCGTAAATATGGTTTGAATATTATGGAAGTTCGTCGTGGTGATGCATCGCAACATCGTTTTCTAAAAACGATTACTCAAAAGTTTGCTGCACCGGACACGATGTTAGAAGTAGAGGATATTTTGTATGTGACTGGAGACTTTGATAAGGTGCAACTCTTTGCGGAAGATTACCTGTTGGAGGTCTTGGGCGACCATGCAACGGAAGAAACAAAAAGTACGACTAATTCGCTTGATTTTTATGATATCGGTATTGCTGAAATAGTATTGATGCCATCTTCTAATTTGATAAACCAGACAATTAAAGAAGCTGGTTTCCGTGATAAGTTTAATGTGAACGTATTGGGGGTTCGTCGTAAAAAGGAATATTTATTGCAAGATTTGGGGAATGAGCGTATTCATAGTGGTGACGTGCTTTTGGTACAAGGAACATGGAATAATATAGCCCGTCTTAGCAAGGAAGATGCTGATTGGGTTGTTTTGGGGCAACCTTTGGCGGAAGCGGCTAAAGTTACGTTAGATTATAAAGCTCCGGTAGCAGCTGCTATTATGGTGTTAATGGTCGCAATGATGGTTTTTGACTTCATTCCGGTAGCTCCGGTTACAGCCGTTATGATAGCGGGTATATTGATGGTCCTTACGGGATGTTTCCGCAATGTGGAAGCGGCTTATAAAACGATCAACTGGGAAAGTATTGTATTGATCGCTGCCATGCTTCCTATGTCTCTGGCATTGGAGAAAACGGGAGCTTCGGAATATATTTCCAATACATTAGTGAACGGCTTGGGATCATACGGACCAGTTGCATTGATGGCAGGTATTTATTTTACGACTTCGTTGATGACGATGTTTATTAGTAATACGGCTACCGCTGTTTTGCTTGCTCCGATTGCTTTGCAAAGTGCCATACAGATTGGAGTCAGTCCGGTTCCTTTCTTGTTTGCCGTGACGGTAGGTGCAAGTATGTGTTTTGCTTCTCCGTTCTCTACGCCGCCTAATGCCTTGGTAATGCCTGCAGGACAATATACTTTTATGGATTATGTAAAAGTAGGATTACCGTTGCAGATTATTATGGGAATCGTGATGATTTTTGTATTGCCATTGATTTTCCCCTTTTAGTCTTTGTCTTTTTATGAAGAGTTGCATATTTCCATGCAACTCTTTTTTTTGCTGTATACTATTGAATAAATAGTATTAAAATTTTTATATTCAACGATATAACTAACTGTCTTCTAATATAAATAATTAGAGTGAGGCGCTTTAAAAGATGTTAACTGTAAATCGGAAAATGCAATGTAATCTGTATAATGTTTATAAATACAATTATCTTTGTGCGTTCATTGCTGATTATTGATTAGTAGTGATTTATGTTTTTCGCAAATAAAACAAACTAAAGCATTAAAAGATTATGAAACAGAACATTGCAAAAGTATTCACTTTCTTGTTGTTGGCGTCTTCCATCAGTTTTATCAGTTGTGTTGATAATGAGAAAAATCTGTTTGATGCAGATCAACTGAAGCAAATTTACGAAGAAACTTTTCCTGTAAAAAACATCGATCCTGATGGTGATTGGACAGTGTCACGAAGTGTGATAGCGTGTGTGTCAGTTAATGGAGATCAGGGAGTAGATTATAAGATACAAATATTTGATGCCGATCCATTAAGTCCGGGAAGTACAGCAAAACTCTTAGCGGAAGGAACTGTCAATCAAAGTACGACTTTGAATGTGGTGATGGATTGTGCAACAGCGCTTGATAAGGTGTTTGTTGCACGCATAGATGAGCACAAACGCTATCTGGTTCAACCGGCAGCGATTGAAAACGGCACAGTGACAGCGCATTTTGGAGACAAAGGTACGCCAACACGTTCTATGTCACGAGCTGTGGCGACTAGTATACCTGTTATGGAGGCTCCTTATACTGCTGATTTTATTAGTGCTAAAAAGGTAACTGCTACTGTCGTTCAGGCTGGCTGGGATTTAGGGGCAAGTTCCGGATGGGCCGGTAATTATAAAGAATATCCTGTTTTTACAGAAAGTGAACGTTGGTTTAAGATTCCGGATGGTACTTTTAATGGTGGATTTACCACCTCTGGTGTCAGTGGCGGAGCCCAAGCTGTGAAAGTAATTGTTCCTCAAGGAAGCACATGGGTTATAGAAAATAGTAATCAATTTTCTAATATTACAGAAATTATAGTTGAGAATGGTGGAAAGATAGAGGTCGCTAAAAATGGGAGCCTGGTATTAACTCAAGCTTCTTATATAACTGTGATGCAGGGGGGAAGTATTGTTGGCGACAGAGGTATTCAGATAACAAATAGTTCGGCCGGGCGTACGAACTATAATGCCGGTACGATTGATTGTGACTTTTTGAAAATTGATGGAGGTGGAAGTGGAGTTGATTTTGTGAATTATGGAACACTTAAACTGAATTCTTATAATGCTTCTACTAATGGTACCACATTGATAAATCATGGAACGATTGAAGTTGAAAATATAGATGGTAACAACAATACTAATATTAAAAACGGTTGTTATCTGAAGGCAGGAAAATTACAGTTTGGTACACTTGTTATGGGAAATACTTCCGAAGCTATTTGCAAAGAATTGACGGGTAATGGAAATGATAATAATATCGTGATGGAAGCACAATCCATATTGACTTGTACGGGCAAAGCTAATTTATTCAGAACAGTTACCGGTCCGACACAAGGAACTGCCTTATTAAGAATTCATACAATAGACAATACTTCCGGTTTGGCTTATTCTAATTCAAAAGTAACGAATAATATTATTTGTGAAATAACGGATCAAACATCTAATGGTAAAAATCAATGGGAATGGAGTTCTTTTGATTGGCTGACAAATAAAGGATTGCAGCAAGGTGCTACCTATTGTAACCCGGGTAAAGCCGAATTTATACTTCCTGCTGACGGTGACTGTATTAAAGAAGGATATAACTCTGATGAAGAACCGGATGATGTAGAGATCCGATATGCGGTTTATTCTTATGCTTTCGAAGATAACTATCCGAAAGCAGGCGATTACGATTTCAATGATATTGTGTTGAATGTAACTTTGCCTGCAGCCGGTAATGACGTGAAAGAACTGAAATATAAAATCGACCTTCGGGCGGTTGGTGCCGTGAAACAATTAGGTGCTGGTTTGAGAATACGAGGAATAGACAAAAATAATGTAGAAGAGGTAAGTTTTGGTGCAGGCGCTGCTCAACGTACTGGTTCATTAAATTCCGGGATATTTGAAAATGCATCTTATGAAACGAATGGTAATGAACTTGTGATTCCTTTATTTGGAGACGCACATTATATATATGGATATACAGGAGCACAACGTCCCATGTTGAATACAGGGAATGCTAGTACCCCTCTTACAGATATATACACTCTTGAAGTGAACGTCAAACTTAAGAATGCAATATCTGTCCCTAGTGTGACAGATGGCTTAGACTTCTTCATTGCTTATCAGGGGATAGGTCAAAAGAGAACGGAAATCCATTTGACTCATTTTAATTCGGCTACGGCGAATGGGCAATTGGCAGATAATGAAGTGCTCGAAGTAATCAAGGCAGTTAATAATACTTGGGCTCTTTGTGTTCCTGATAAATTTGCTTATCCAACAGAAACAACAGTGATAACGAATGCATATTCTAAATTTGCAGATTGGGCACACGATCAGAGCTCAACCACAGATTGGTATAAGACTGTTAGTAGTGACAAGGTGATTCAGTACTAAACTTTTCGTCATCTCTACACTTTTTACATAAAGTTTTAGAATCCCTGATTATACTGACGATTGTTTGTGTAATCAGGGATTTTGCTATCTCACATGTTTTGTTATTTTTCTCTGTTAGCAAGCAAAAACCTTTAAAATGCTGAAAATTTTGCTTGTTTTGTACAAAAGCACCGTGTTTCTCATTGAAAAGCATCGTTATATTTGTGAAAAACATAAGGATAAAGTAAGCAAAAGATGCGGATAATGTCACCAAAAGCTATGGATAGAGTAAGCAAACCATTGGGATAGTGTCGCTATGTCGTAAATATTGTTAGTATTTTATACTTTCCTTCCATTGATTTTTCTACTTCGGTCTTTGATAATGATAAATAGAAAAGAATAAAAGGGAACTTTATTAGTATAGATAATATCTCTTTGGTGGTAAAATCTTTGATGATGTATCAAAAAGTGTATATATCGTGCCTGATTATAGAATAACGATTTGAGCAAATTCCTCTACAGTGACAGAAACTCTTTATTCCAATAAAAGGGAGGAAAGAAACGATTCCTGGTAGATTAAGAATTACAAAGTGTCAATGGTGACTTTTTGTAAACTATAGTTTCTATAAGATAGGTTTCATCAATTGTTAAGGCATTTTTTCTCTCTGTCTCAATTATATATTTTAATTCTTTGTAACTATGAAGAGACAAAGAATAGTAGCTATATTGAATAATAGTTGCTTGATGGCATAGCACGATAGAACTTCTGTAATGTACAAATCAAGCGATTTAAGGTTGAATAAACTTAAATCGCTTTTCTCCGCATCACTACTATCTGATCGAACCGCTTTTGTGACGGAGTGCCAACTATAATTTCCTTTGGAGGGAATCGCTTATCGAACTCATTAGCAGCTGATTTATCGACCTGATATATTTCATCTTCTATGTAACGTCCTTTAGCGTTGGCTAAAGCATTATCATATAATTCATAAACATGAAGAGCTGTGGCATACATATTATCTTCGGTGCGAATCCCTAATGTTTCAGCAGGAATGAATCCTTGCCGGAGGTAATAATCCGGGTCACCGCAAAGTAAAATGGCACGAAATCCCATATCGAAAGCTCGTTCTTTGGTCAGCGCAATCATTTTTCCTCCAATACCTTTCTGTTGATATTCGGGAAGAACAGAAATGGGCCCCAGACTCAATACTTCATATTGGTTACCGTCATCCGCCATGATAAATGATTTAAGGCAGACCACATTGCCGACAATCTTGCCATTAAGTTCTGCAACAATATCGAGTTCCGGTACAAACTTTGGATGGTTACGCATGATATGAAGGAGATAATGTTCGTCACATCCCGGAGAAAAATGATTCCAAAAGGCTTCCCGTGTGACATTTTCGGTTTCATTATAATCCGAAGGTTGTTCAATTCTAAGTTTTATATCCATCTTATCAAATATATAGTTACACAAATATAGAGAACAAAATTTGAATATTTACCTCTTTAAGGACGAATCTGTACATTATAGCAAGATGAGACAAAAACTCCCGATACAAAGTTTGAATATACACTAGTATCAGGAGTTTTGTGTATTGATGCATCAAGATTGTAGAGAATTAAACCTTGTTCATCTTTTGCGTGTACAGACTATTGATGATACCGTCGAACAGTCCGATGGTAGGTACAATAATTCTGGTGGCTTTTATATGAGTAGCTATCTCAAGAAATATTTCAGCAGCAGGAATAATAACATCGGCCCGGTCCGGTTTCAACTTATATTGCTTGATACGTTGTTCGGTAGAGAGCTTTCAATGTTTCATATATATCTTGCAGTGATTTTTTTTATTTCACTTTGTTTCATACTGAAAGGGAACTGTCTAAATTTTCTGCAGAAATATCAATGCGAGATGTAATCGTCATAACGATATTATTACGAACTTATTACAATGTTTATTTGTTATTTTTATATATCAGTAGAAACACTTATATTCGCAAAAGTATTGAAACAGACCCGGTTAAAAAATATAGAATTTATGAAAACAATGAATTATTCCCTTATTCGTATTCTCTTTGCACTTGTGATAGGATTGGTGCTTGTTATTTGGCCAAATGCGGCTGCCAGCTACATTGTCATTACAGTTGGTGTTGCCTTTTTAATTCCCGGTGTTATCAGCCTTTTTGGTTATTTCGGCCGGAAAAGACAGGAAGGTGAAGCGGCTCCCCGTTTCCCGATAGAAGGAATCGGCAGTTTATTATTTGGACTTTGGCTGATTGTGATGCCTGAATTCTTTGCAGATGTTCTGATGTTTCTATTGGGATTTATCCTGATAATGGGAGGAGTGCAACAGATTGCTTCTTTATCGATGGCACGTCGGTGGATGCCTGTTCCGGGAGCGTTTTATCTGGTTCCTTCATTGATTCTTATTGCAGGTATCATCGCTTTGTTTAATCCGACAGGAGCACGTAATACTGCATTTATAATTATTGGTGTGAGTAGTTTGGTTTATTCGCTTACCGAATTAATCAACTGGTTCAAGTTTGACCGTCGTCGTCCGAAGACTCCGGTAGTACATGACGATGATGATATTGAGGATGCAAAGATAATCGAATAAAAAAGAAAAAATAGTAGGTAATGTTGTTATGTCTCTGAAAAAGAGTATCTTTGTGGTATAATAAAAACAAATGTATGAAGCCTGAAAAGAAACAAAGCAAATCTTCTTCTTTCTTTCAAAAAGTATTGGAGGACAAGAAAGCGATAAGGAAATGTATACAAGAGGGTGGAGACTTGAAAAAAATAGCCAAAGAGCGTGACATCAAATTCTCAACTCCCGTATGAATTCTGTAAGGAATCAGATTGGAACTACTCATTTATAACGATAAGCGGTGTAAAATACATCGCTTATTTTGTTGATTACTCTGTATATCACCCGGATTTTGACGAAGTATATACTTTTATTTTGAACCGGAAGAGGAAGAATCAACTCCTCATCCTATTGATCCAAAGATAGCGGCAACAATTGTTACGATCTTACAAGAATTCTTTCAAAGTAAAGAAAGAGCAATGATTCTTGTATGCGATAATATTGATGGAAAAGAAAATAAAAGAAATAGATTGTTTAGTCGGTGGTATACTAATTTTAAAACCAAAGATATTCTAAAATTTGATGCTTCGGCTACTACTGAAGAGTATCAATTATATGTTTCTATCTTGTTAAGTTCTTCCCATCCTCGAAAAGAAAAGTTGATTGCGGCTTTTTATGAGTTAGTTAAAAATGAATTTTATCCTGTTGAATAAAAAAGAAGAGGACTGCTTCACAGCACCCCTCCCCGCAAACTTAAAACAACCAACAAAAGAAATAGATAATTTCATAACGGTGAACTGTGAGTGGTAAACGGTAAATGCGTTGCAATACAACTTGTTCGCCGTTCACCGTTTATCGTTCACCGTTCTTTTTTTCTATCTCACAAATAACAGTTCCCTGTATTTCGGAAGCGTCCACATTTGGTTGTCAACAATGAGTTCCAACTTATCGATGTGGTAGCGGATTTCTTCCAGTGCCGGAACGATCGTGTCGTGGTAGGCAATGGCTTTTTCCCGTTCGCTTTCTATCTTGTTCGCAACCTTACGAGCTTCAATCATTGCATCTACATGTTCCTTGATGAAGGCTGTACGGTCGGCAATCTCTTCAATAAGCTCCAGGTTTTTAGCAGACAATTTCGCTGCCTTTTCTGCCGGGAAAAGAGATTGCATCTTATAGACATTATTAATTAAATCCGTTTGATATTGAGTGGCCACCGGAATGATATGGTTCATAGCCAAATCACCCAATACACGCGCCTCGATCTGAATCTTCTTCGTATACGTTTCCCATTTCACTTCGTTGCGGGCTTCTAGTTCTTTCTTTGTCATTACGCCGGTAGCTTCGAACATGGCAATGGTTTCTGGTTTCAGGTAGTTATCGAAGATAACAGGAACACTGGTTTCGCAATCCAGTCCACGGCGGGCTGCTTCTTTCTTCCATTCGTCGCTGTAACCATTGCCGTCAAAATGAATCGCTTTACATTCCTTGATATATCCACGGATAATTTCGAGAATGGCAGACACTTTAGGTTCTCCTTTTTCAATCAAAGCATCCACATCTTTCTTAAACTTCACCAATTGGTCTGCTACGGCAGAGTTCAATGCAATCATGGCAGACGCACAGTTTGCCTCGGAACCTACGGCACGGAACTCAAAACGGTTTCCGGTGAAAGCAAAAGGAGAGGTACGGTTACGGTCAGTATTATCAATCAATAATTCTGGAATCTGCGGAATATCCAACTTCATTCCCTGTTTGCCGCTAAGACTAATCAAATCATCTTTCGTACTGTTTTCAATGTGATCCAATACCTGCGACAATTGCTTCCCTAGGAAAGAGGAGATGATGGCAGGAGGTGCCTCATTAGCTCCCAGACGATGGGCGTTGGTAGCGCTGGAGATAGAAGCTTTTAACAATCCGTTATGATGATAAACTGCCATCAATGTGTTTACAACGAAGGTAACAAAACGCAGGTTATCTTCCGGAGTCTTACCCGGTGCCATTAATAAAATGCCCGTGTCAGTTCCCAACGACCAGTTGTTGTGTTTACCCGATCCGTTGACGCCCTTAAAAGGTTTTTCATGAAGCAGTACGCGGAAACCATGACGGCGACTAACCTTACGCATCAATGACATAATCAGTAAGTTATGGTCGTTAGCAAGGTTACACTCTTCAAAGATGGGGGCTAACTCGAACTGGTTCGGGGCAACCTCGTTGTGACGGGTCTTAACAGGAATACCCAGCTTTAACGCTTCAATTTCGAGATCCTTCATGAAAGCGGCTACGCGGGTGGGGATAGCACCGAAGTAGTGGTCCTCCAACTGCTGGTTTTTGGCACTGTCATGTCCCATCAAAGTACGACCGGTCATTAGCAAGTCCGGGCGTGCGGCATACAATCCTTCGTCTACTAGGAAGTATTCCTGTTCCCAGCCCAAGTAAGCAACTACTTTTTTCACTTCCGGGTTGAAGTAACGACATACGTTTACAGCAGCTTTATCTACAGCCCGCAATGCTTTCAGCAAGGGAGCTTTATAGTCGAGAGCTTCGCCGGTATATGCGATAAACACTGTTGGGATGCAAAGCGTATCATCTACAATGAAAGCAGGTGATGAGGGGTCCCATGCGCTGTAACCACGGGCTTCGAATGTGTTACGGATACCGCCATTCGGGAAAGAAGAAGCATCCGGTTCCTGTTGTACAAGCAGTTTACCTGTGAATTCTTCCATCATACCGCCTTTGCCGTCATGTTCAACGAAAGCATCATGTTTTTCAGCTGTACCCTCGGTCAGCGGTGCGAACCAGTGCGTATAATGAGTAACACCCATTTCGATGGCCCATTTCTTCATGCCGGCAGCTACCTCGTCGGCAATACTGCGATCTAGCGGAGCACCGTTGTCAATGGCGTCAATCAGTGCATTGTATACCTTGCTGGGAAGGTATTTGAACATTTTCTCCTTGTTGAATACATACTTGGCGAAATACTCCGAAGGACGTTCGGCAGGTGTTGCTACCTCAACAGCTTTCTTTTTGAAAGCTGTCTCTACTACTCTGAATCTAAGTTTTGACATAATACCTGATTTGATTTGTTGTTAAATATGTTAGAGTAAATAATTACTTTGTTATGTGGTTTCCGGAAAGGCGATCAAACCTGTCCGGAAGTTTTTTCTGTGATTAGCATGGTAGTGATTAGTAGTAAGTTGTGCGTAGCTGTCTTTCACTAATCACTAAACCGTTCATCACTAAATTAGTTGTAAGCAGATTCTCCGTGTTCGTAAATATCAAGACCTTCTTCTTCGATACGTGCCGGAACGCGAAGTCCGTGAATCTTATCAAGCGTTTTGAAAATGATGAATCCCATGCCTGCTGCCCATGCACCTACTACCAATGCTCCAAATATTTGTGCACCGAGGAACCCGAAACCGTAGCCATAGAATAAACCTTCACTGGTGGAGAACAAACCTGTAAGAATAGTTCCTAAAAAGCCACAAACACCATGTACAGAAGATGCACCTACCGGATCGTCTATCTTTAACACCTTGTCAATGAAGTCAACGGAGAATATCATTACGACACCACATATTGCACCTATTAAGGCTGCTCCTGCGGGAGATACTGCGTCACATCCTGCTGTGATGCCTACCAGCCCTGCCAAGATACCATTCAGTGTCAATGACAGGGAAGGTTTTCCATATTTCATCCAGCTCACCAACAGAGCGAAGAAACCACCGGCACAAGCAGCCAGATTCGTTGTCAGGAATACGTGGGAGATGGCGATAGCATCGGCTTCGGTTGCTGCTGCCAATTGAGAACCGGGGTTGAACCCGAACCATCCGAACCAAAGAATGAATACGCCTAGTGCAGCAATAGTCAGGCTATGGCCTGGGATAGCTTTTGATTTGCCGTCTTTACCATATTTACCGATACGGGGGCCAAGAATGGCGGCACCTACCAAAGCAATCCATCCACCTACAGAGTGAACGACCGTAGAACCGGCAAAGTCATGGAAGGTGGTTCCGAAGAGACTCATCATGAAAGAACCTTCTTCACCGTTCATCAACCAGCCTCCGCCCCATGTCCAGTGACCGGATATCGGATAAATCAGTACACTGATAAAGATGGTGTAGACGATATACATGGAGAATTTTGTACGTTCTGCCATGGCTCCTGATACAATTGTAGCTGCTGTCGCACAGAATACGGTTTGGAATATGAGGAATCCTTCGGTTGGCAAACCATTATCAATGAAAGAAAGGTCGAAGAAGTGGGGCATTCCGATGAATCCTCCTGCGCCGAACATCAATCCGAAACCGATAAACCAGTATAGTAAAGAGCCGAACATGAAGTCTACAAAGTTCTTCATCAGAATGTTGGCAGTATTTTTCACTCTGGTAAAACCTGCTTCTACTAATGCAAATCCCGGCTGCATGAAGAATACGAGCATTGCTGCAAGCAACATCCATACAGTATTCAATCCAAGAGCTAATTCACCAACCGTATCGGGAGCTGCTGATGCTTCTTCGGCAGGAGCGGTAACGACTTCGGTAATTGTTTCTGTAACTGCTGCAACTGTATCGGCAGCGGCCGTGTTTTGTGCCGACATATCAGTAGTAAAACAGCACAAAATGAATATAGTAGTGGCTATCCACAGCTTTACGAAGCTATGGCTTTTATATTTTGTATCCATAATAGTATAATCTTATTTAACGTTCTTGTTCTGCATTGTAGAGGGCTATGTCACCACGTTCGGCAGTGCGTATGCGGATAGCGTCTTCGATAGGAATGACGAAAATACGTCCGTCACCGATTTCTCCGGTCTGTGCAGCTTTGATGATAGCCTGTACTGTTTTCTCGGTATTCTTGTCGCGCACGACAATAGAGATCAAAATTCGTTCAATGGTGCTGGTGTCATAAACTACGCCACGGTAGATACGTCCTTGCCGTGCTTTTCCAATGCCTCTTACATCGTAATAAGAGAACCATTCGATGTCCGCTTCGAGTAGGGCGTCTTTTACGTCCTCGAATTTGGTTTTACGGATGATAGCTTCAATCTTTTTCATATACCTTAAATATTAGTGTGTCCTGTAAAAGAAAGAGGTATAGGGTAGCGGCAGCCATAGCAGGTTACCATACAACAAACCGATAAAATCTAAACTCTAACTACCTTTTCTAATCCCTATACGCTCTTTGTATTGTAAATTCTCTCTCTTAAAAACTTAGTCCGAAAGCAAAGTAGGCTCCTTCAGTGCGTGGGTTCACTGTTACTTTGGCAAATGTCGGTACGGAGAAGGAATCTGTGATTTTAATCTCCTTGGATGCTCCGAGACTGATGTCTGTTACGCAGAATCCACTGGTATAGCCATTATAAAAAGTTGTTTCCCAGGGAACCATACCTAAATCTACTGTCCAGTCGAGACCTCCCAATTTGAAAGGTGCGCTAAGTGCGAGGTAAGAAGAATAAGCTCTTTTGCCGTTTTCTTTCACACCATCGGCACCTGCAAAGTTTGTGTACCAGTTGACGGCTAGCGGACCGAAATCATATCCCACTTGTGCTTCAAATACATGTGCTGTAGAATAGGCCCCATATTGGAAATACTTATTGGTTGTATAAATCTCCTTTCCGTATTCATCTACATCCCCTGTATATGTTTTATCAAACCAATAATCCGTTATTGAAACACTAAATCCACCAATTGAATAACCGAGAGTTAAATCAAACTCTTTTGCATCTTTGGATTCAATTCCCACTGATCCCCATGCTCCGAGTGATAAACCTTTGTAAGAGATTCCCAGTGAAGGCTGGACGCTAACTCCGCCTAAATTCTGACCGCGCCAGATGTAACCACTTACCAAATCTGCCCCA
This sequence comes from Bacteroides sp. NSJ-39, assembly GCF_014287315.1. NCBI lineage: Bacteria > Pseudomonadati > Bacteroidota > Bacteroidia > Bacteroidales > Bacteroidaceae > Bacteroides > Bacteroides sp. NSJ-39. Next base: position 43,243 of record NZ_JACOOB010000005.1, read on the forward strand.
ACGGAAGCTTCTACCTTATCTTGTGCCATCATTGTAGACGGGACAAGTCCTGACAGTAATAATGCTACTGTTATTACCCCCAATTTGTTGTTAATCGTCGTTTTCATCGTCTTTTTACCTTTAAAAGTTAGAAAAATGTGGATGTACGGTCCATTTGTTATATAGTAGCGCGCAAAATACTATCGTTTTTTATAGATAACTGATTATGGATAACTGATACTGCAGGAATGATGATGTCCGTTTAATGGGGGCATGTTGAACTTTCTATTTCCCGCTATCCATTATTCATTCAATCAGAGCCAGTTTTTTATTCTTCTCATCGCTTCGATACAGTCGTTGCGTTCGCCGAACGCAGTTAAACGGATATACCCTTCACCGCTTGGCCCGAAACCTACACCGGGAGTACCGACCACATTGGCTTCATACAACATCTGTTCGAAGAACCGCCATGAAGAAAGTCCGTTCGGAGTTTTCACCCACAAGTAGGGAGCGTTGACGCCGCCGTATACTTTCAGTCCTGTGGCTTCCAATCCTTCCTTCATGATTTTTGCGTTGGTCATATAATAGTCGATTGTTTTCTTAATCTGTGCCTTGCCTTCTGCACTGTAAACGGCTTCTGCTGCCCGTTGGGTAATATAAGAAGTGCCGTTAAACTTAGTACACTGGCGACGGTTCCACAATCTGTTGAGTGGTATGCGATCACCTTCCAGGGTGGCGGCAGTGAGCTCTTTTGGAACCACGGTATATCCGCAGCGTACTCCTGTAAATCCTGCCGTTTTTGAAAAACTACGGAATTCAATCGCGCACTTTTTAGCTCCCTTAATCTCATAGATAGAGTGGGGGACATTCTCGTCCTGGATATATGCCTCGTAAGCGGCATCGAACAGAATCAGTGTATCGTTTGCCAAGGCATAATCCACCCACTTTTTCAGTTCCGGTTTGGTTAAGGTGGTCCCTGTCGGGTTGTTCGGATAACAGAGATAAACGATGTCTATCCGTTTGTCCGGAATTTCCGGGATAAAGTTGTTCTCACTTGTGCAAGGCATATAAGTAACGTTGCTCCATTTACCCGTTTCTTCTTCCAATACTCCGGCGCGTCCGCACATAACGTTACTGTCTATGTAAACCGGATAAATGGGATCTGTAACACCTACGCTATTGTCGTGGCGAAGAATATCACCTATATTTCCGGTATCGCTTTTAGCCCCGTCACTGACAAAAATCTCGGATGCCGAGAAATGAATCCCGCGTGGAGCGAAATCGTTCTTTATGATTGCTTCAATCAGAAAATCATATCCCTGTTCAGGACCATATCCGCGGAATGTATCTTTGCCGGCCAGTTCTTCTACCGCTTTATGCATTGCTTCTATACAGGCTGGAGGAAGTGGCTGCGTAACGTCGCCGATACCTAGCCGGATGATGTCCTGTTTGGGATGCGTTATCCTGAAAGTATTTACCTTTTTCGCTATATCCGAGAATAAATAACTTCCCGGTAATTTTAAAAAATGCTCGTTTACTAATGCCATCTTGTTATTGTTTTAAGTTTCTATTACTATTCATTCTCAACTCTCAACTTCTTCAACAATTTCCCCATCGAAAACCTTGGTTGTCGGTCCGGTCATTAATATATGTCCGGAGGTTTCATCCCATTCGATGGTAACTGTCCCTCCATCCATTATCACATCACTTTTTCTTCCTGCAAGTCCGTTGATGAAGGCGGCTACTGCTGTGGCGCAGGCACCTGTTCCGCAAGCTTGAGTAATTCCCGATCCTCTTTCCCACACTCTCATCCGTATGGTGGCTTTACCGACGATCTGTGCAAACTCTACATTCGTTCTGTCGGGAAAGAGGGGATGATTCTCCAGTTCAGGACCGATTTCCGGCAGATTAATTCGGGTAATGTCATCAATAAATGTGACAAGATGAGGATTACCCATTGATACTTTAGTAGATTGGAAAGGATATTTCTTTCCCCAATCAATCTCTCCTGTTTCTTGTGGACTGCCCATATCTACGGTGACTGTATTGACTGTTTTTCCCTCTACCTGCAATTTCAGAATTTTAATTCCCGATAGTGTATCCAAAGTTATTTCTGTTTTATCAGTCAATCCGTATTCATATACATATTTGCCTACGCAGCGGCTACCATTGCCACACATCATTGCTTCCGAACCGTCGGCATTGAAAATACGCATACTGAAATCCGCTTTATCAGAGACACCAATCAATATTAGTCCATCGCTTCCGATTCCTGTATGAAACTTGCTCCATTCGATCGCTTTCTTTTCAGGGTCTGCTATCGGATATCTGGTCGTATCTACATATATGTAGTCATTTCCTGCTCCATGCATTTTAGTGAACTTAATTCTTGTTGTCATTTTGATTGGTATTTATTGGTTGTTGTATCCTTTTGTTTTATTACAATGCAAAGATATGACTTTTTGCTTTATATTTTATTGAAAAGTATGTCTAATCTCTATTAATTTTCTGTGAACTTATAATTGCCTTTCATACGGCTATGTTTAGTTATAATTTGGAATTATATATATTCATATATTAATAAACTGTTATTTGAACGAATTGCTTTGTATATTCTTTCATAATATATGAAGAATATTTAGTCCTGATAATCCATAAAACCAGTTATAAAAACAAGAAATATATTCTTTTTCTTTTGACGATATGAAAGTGAAAATCCTTATTTCTCTATCATATTGTTCGCGGAGTGTTTTGAAGAACCTTTTTCTGTATTCATTGTTTTAGCACTATCATTAATATAAAAACGTAGCGATATGAATATAGAGAAACAATTAGAAACAGCAGTTAAAACCAACCATCTGGTGTTGGTGGTGTTCTATGCCGATTGGTCCCCTCATTATGAGTGGATAGGGCCTGTGCTTCGAACTTACGAAAAGAGAACTGTGGAATTGATTAGAGTGAATGCAGAAGAGAATAGAGCAATTGCTGATGCTCATAATGTAGAAACAGTACCGGCTTTCCTTCTATTGCATAAGGGGCATGAACTTTGGAGGCAGGTAGGAGAGCTTACGGTAGAAGAATTAAAAGAGGTATTGGATGATTTTCAATGAATTGTCTGTAATCTTTTATTGGTATTCATAAAAAGGACTCCTTTCTTTTTTCGTTAAAAGATTGATATTTCTAAAGTGTTGGTATTAAGAGTATTATAGAAGAGCATTTTTTCATTTAAAAAAAGAGTGTAGTTCGTTTTAATCTTTTATAAATCAGCGATTAAAAGTGTTTTTATAAAGATGCAGGTAACGATATAGTAGTGGAAGTTCAGCTACACATTGCATTGCTCTGCATAATTTCAAATATCTCTGTAACACAAAGGTAAGCAATGTTTTTGATGCTTCCAAGTTAATCATAGCATATTTATAGAAGGGTTGACAATTAATTGTCAGCCCTTTTTTTATCCGATATCCTCTGTCATTCTATCAGTCTCTTTTTTAAGAAGGAGAATTGCGTGTATTCCCCTTTCTATCCTGATGAAGAAAAAATATTCTGAAAATTCACATTGATACCAAGTGAGTTACAAGGAAAATGTGGGGCTGGCGGTTACCGTCAGCCCTATTTTTTCATGCCTAATTTTGAAAACTTTGCAACCGAAGAAAGAAAAATAACCCATTAGAACAAAGGAATATTGTATGGAAGAGAACAGAAATGATATTGAGATACTCAAAGCAATGATAAAGGACAACTTTGAGGAACAACGAAAACTGATTGCCAAGCTGGAAACGGCTCTGGAAGCAGTAACCAGTTTCAACGGTAAGCAAATGCTGGACAGCCGGGATATGCGCCTGATGCTGAAAGTATGCGACCGGACACTGATCCGCTGGCGTAATTCCGGGAAACTCCCATTTTTCAAACTCAGCGGCAAGATTTACTTCTGGGCTTCTGACGTATATAAATTCCTGAGAGAAGAATGTCTAAACGAAGATTTCATATCCGATTCTATTAACTCATAAATAAAAATTCACATGGAAAATCAAAGTAAAGTAATCGTCATAGAACGAAACAAATTCGCAGCACTCGTCAAATCACACCGCAAATGCCTCCAGATGCTGAACATCCTGACTTACATCTACACAGTTAAGGAAGTAAGCCTTACCCTGACCTTGCAGGAAATCTGTGAAGTCCTGCACATGACTCCCGAAGAAGTGGAGATACAGCGACAGAAAGGATATATCCGCTTCACGACACAGAAAGGGATGACCGTCTATGAAATCACGGACCTGCTCCGATTGGAAAATATGCTGGAGATGGGGAGCATCTATCGTAAGATCGACAAAAAAGTAATGAACCTCGAACCTCTAAATAATGAATAAACAATGAAAGAAGAAGAGCAAGACAAGAAACAGCGGAAGCGTCTGGTACACGCTTCCCTGTTTAGTGGATTCGGCGCCCCAGACCTGGCTGCCGAATGAATGGGATGGCAGAATGCCTTCCATTGCGAGATAGACGATTTTTGTAATACCATTCTAAATTACTGGTTTAAAGATGCGAAAAGTTATACAGATGTCACAACGACAGATTTCAGGGAATGGAGAGGAAAAATCAATGTCCTTACAGGAGGTTTTCCTTGTCAACCATTCTCCGTCGCAGGCCAAAGAAAGGGAGCGGATGATAACCGCTATCTCTGGCCTCACATGCTCAGGGCCATACATGAGATCAGGCCCGATTGGGTCATTGGTGAGAACGTTGCTGGCATCCTCACGATGGTACAGCCCGGTCAGGAGACTGAAGTGGGAAGTCAATCCACTCTATTCGGAGAGAGTGAGCCTGTATTTAAAAGACGACAGCAATATGTTGTTGAAACCATTTGCCGTGATCTTGAACGCGAAGGATATTCCGTCCAGCCGGTACTTATACCGGCTTGTTCCGTCGGTGCACCTCACAGACGGGATAGAGTTTGGTTTATTGCCCACCGTGACGGCACAGGACTACAAGCGCAGGGGGCCGGGCAGCAGGCAGCAGGGACTACCGGAGATAATCCATGGAATGCTTCTGCCAACGCCAGTGGCAACAGAGATACACCATGCCGAAAGAGTCAGGAAATGGAAATCGATGAATTTATCCTCACCCCATGCCCAGATAGCCGGAGAGAAGAATCCCAACGGCCTGACGGATTTTCTGGACTTTTACGGGATACTACCGGAACCGATACCGGACAATACTGAGCTGGAAAACACGGACGGGAACAATCTGGAAGAATCGATCCTACAATGGCTGGCAGAAGGACAAGTGATGCCGACACCGACAGCGCGGGATTGGAAAGGCGCACCTTCACTGGAGAACCTGAAGAAACGGGGAAAGATACCACAGAAGAACAGCCTTCCGGATTTCTTCGCCCGGACTGGAAAGAGTTTCCAACTCAATCCCCTGTTTGTAGCCGAGATGATGGGCTTTCCACCCGATTGGACGGTATCTCCTTTTCTCGGTGAAGACAGGCATCCATTAAAGGATACGGGAACGCTATCGTCCCCCAGGTAGTCTACGAGATATTTAAAGCAATAGAAGAAACCTATAAATTAAACAGTCATGAATAAAGTATCGATATTTGAACATCCCGAGTTCGGACGCATCCGGACACTGGAAATTGACGGGAAAATATGGTTCTGCGCCTCGGATGTTGCCGCCGCACTTGGCTACTCCAATCCGAGAGATGCCGTCGTAAGACATTGTAAACCAATGGGTGTCGTGGTTTACGACACCCCTACACGCAGTGCCGTCCAGAAAATCAAGTACATCAGCGAAGGAAACGTATACCGGCTGATTGCCGGTAGCAAGCTGCCTTCCGCTGAGAAATTCGAAAGCTGGATATTTGATGAACTGGTTCCCGAAACACTAAAGAACGGTGGCTATCTTCTTAAGAAGAATGGCGAAACGGATAATGAACTGCTTGCGCGTGCCATATTGCTCGCACAGAACCGTATAAAAGAGCGAGACAGCCGTATTTCAGCATTGGAGAAGGAGAACAACTATGCTATCCTGAAACTCAAGCTACAGGCCCCAAAAGTTCAGTATTACGACAAAGTCCTGCAATCCCAAAGCACCTACACGACCACACAGATAGCGAAAGAATTGGGAATGACTGCCGGAATGTTGAACAAGCGGCTCCGATGGGCAGGCATCCAGTTCCGTCAATCCGGTCAGTGGCTGCTCAAAGCTCCTTACCAGAATCAAGGCTATACAGCAACCCGGACCCATGTATGGGAAAGCCGCACAGGAGAAACAGGCACGGCCATGTTGACGGTCTGGACGGAAAAGGGCCGGTTATTCATACATTATCTTTTTGAGGCTTATCTGGTATAGCCGGAATATAAGACCGGGATAAATAAAAAAGCTACTGAAACAAAAATTCAGTAGCTTTTTTATTGCTTTCAATTGATACTATCTCAACCGTGGTCCCGTTTTCTTCTTTTCTTTCACAGGCACAATTTCTTGTCGGGGTGCTTCTTGCGGCCTTATTCTTTCACTTACAGTCTCACTCTGAAGAAGCCTGTTTAAATACCGGAGGTCCTTCAGTAACTCCTGTTTGCATTCCATCTCCAGGGAATGGGCCATATTCGACATCGGGTTGGTACTTTTCTTGACAAGCGGACCGTTCAGGAGATCTTCTTCTATATACAGGGTACAACGCTTCAAATAGCCTTCAATGTCCTTCGGCGTTTCAGCGGTATCAATCGCCTCCTGAATGGCCTTATAATTCTTATCCATATAACAGGCCTTATACAAGTCATCGGCATGCCAGTCAAAGAAATGAAGATAGTTTTTTCCCAGTTGCTGGTTATACTCTTTTATATCGCTTTCCACAACCCCTTTCTTCTTGTCAAGATATTGCTGCAATTGTTCGATCCTTAAATCACTTTTATCCATTGTTGTCCGATTTATAGTTCCATGTCCGTTTCAGTTTCGCTCTGAAAGGATATATCCAGTTCTCTTTCCTGATGGAAATTATCCGCTATCACGAATTTAATTTCCGCATTCTTGCTGCTTCGGTTATGATAGAAGAGCGTGAATACCTGGCGGCAGGGATCGCTGTCATCCAACTCCGCTATCGAATCCAACGGTTGCATCTCCCGGTTCACCAGATAGACCTTCTTCTTGTCGTACACCTCGCCGCTACCCTCCATCTGTATATAACCGATTTGATAGCCGGCTTCCTCATAGTTTCCGCTACGATTGAGTGTCAGACGAATCTCCACGGTCTCATCCGGGGAAATGGTCTTCTGGAGATACCAGGACGTTAGCGAGAAATCATAAGCCTGCTGTACTTCCAATTTATCATCACAGCCACCCAGCAGGCAAAGCAATGTGAGCATGATACCACTTATTATTAATTTCATCTTCATGATTTTACGTATTACTAAATGAATAATTTACTTGATTGAGTCCGTTGTCGGCTAACGCCTGATGCCCGTTTTTATCTTTCTTTCAGGCGGCTCTTCTCTCTTCTTTTCTGTTTTATTAGCCGTCTGTTGCAAATTCTCTTCGGGAGGCGTTTGCGCAAGGATATTCGCGAATTCCCGGTAATCCCTAACTAACTGCTGCATACACTCCAACTTCAGGAAATGGGCAACATTCGTTGTCCGGCTGGAACTGTTACAATCCACCTGACCGTTCAACAGTTTGTTCTCACAGTAAGCAATGTTGTCCTCAACAATATTCCAAACCGTATCCATGCCCTTTGCCCCGTCCACCGCCTGCCGGAGTATCTTATAACACCCGGACATAAAATGAGACTTATACAGGCTCTCCGCATTCCATTCGAAAAAGTGTAGGAAATTCTCATTCATCTTCTTGCTTTGTTCACGTATGTTCCGGTCTTCCCGGTTTATTTTCATATCCAGCCAATGAAGCATCTCATCCACGTTCCAATTGCCTTGTTCCATACTGTTGCTGCTAATTGAAAATGTACTTGACACCGACAGCTGCCACCGTGTGGAAATTCCCCACGGATGATCCGAAGAATATCCTCTGGCGGACATTGAAAAGAAAAACCAGCCTGTCGGAAAGGAACGCCTCCATCTCGAAAGCCGGGGCAAAACCATAAATGAAGCATCCGTCATTCTTTAAAGTCGCCCCGTCATAGAGCAGCTTGCAGTTCCAGTTGGTCGTCTCATAACCCGCCAGAGCGGAAAGACCGGCAGAGAAGAACACGTTCTTACCACGGTCCGAGATGAACGGCACGAAATAACCTACCTCCCCGGTAAACTGCGCTTTGGGGATCGCAACATCCTTATAGGAATAGTGCTTTTTCACATAATCCGCCCCGAACAGCCAGCGGGAATGGTTCCGGTTATACCGACTCAGAGCCAGTCCGACCTGGAAATTACCATGCAGATGCTTCACATTTGAACCGAAGTCGTCTACACCGCCTAACGTAAGCTGGATACCTTTCTGCCCCGGCAGGTAACGCTGGGCAAAAGATTTGCCTGCCACAAAGGGCAGACAAATGCATAACAAAATAAATAAAACTCTTTTCATGATTACTCACCGATTAATTCATTCACAATACGCGCGTCCACCAGGTCACTGTTCTCAATATAGAACCGCTGGTGACGGCCTCCCCCTTTCTCGTAAATTTCCACTTCCAGCAACTTGTCGTCAGGAATGACAATTTTCGGAAAGGCATACACGATCCGTCCCGTGCTCTTTCCTTCGATGCGTGTCAGGGCATTGAGCGTGCGTACCGGTTCAATATAAGTTTCCTGCTGAGCCGTCCTTTTGGCTATCTTCTTATCCACTATCTTAAATCGCACGAAATCCACATCGAAAGGCACATTGGAATTGTTCGTCAGGGAAACATGGAAGAAGATCAGGTCCTTATGCACATAAATGCCCTTTAAAAGAGCCTGCATCCCGAACTGCCTGCATCCGATATGCTTCACGTCCCTACGGTCCAGCCGGTGGATGGTGTACATCACGCTGGCAATGACCGTCGGATCTTCCTCGCCCAGTTCCGTGACACGGATGGAGCTGCCTCCTTTCTTTTCTCCCTCGTCCGGGTTCATCCACTGGTCCATATTGATATTCAGTGTGGAAGGCTCTTCCTTATAAACGACATTGAAGGAAAAGAAAGAGCCGTCTCCTGTAATCACGGAGAAGTTCGTCTCTCCCGGAAACTCCTTCACCGCCGCTTTGACACGTACCACGTTCTCGACTCCGTCAGCCTTGCCTGCGATGATATTGTTACTGCCCAAATCCACGTAGCGCACTTCCGAAGGGAAGAGGATATGCACCGTCTTCCCAAAAGTGACCTCTATTTTATAAGGGATGATATGCTGGCCCGCCGTCAGAATCCTGACGGGATTTACCGGCCTTTCCTCCTGTGAAAAACCGGATACCGAGGCCAGAACAGCCATCAAGAATGCTATAACTATTTTCATTGTCTTGTCTTTTTTATTAAAGTGAATAATCCGTTATTGTCTCTTTGTGACCAGCAGCACCTTATATCCGGCTTTCAGTGTCACCTTGACCGCGCGAACCCGTCCGGCGATCAACCGCGTGCCGCCCTGCATGACTCCGCGCGTCAGGTCCATGACCACCTGCTGTCCGGCAGAACGTGCAAACGAAACGCTGTTTCCCATGCTCTCGCTGACCGTTCCAGCCGCATCCTTTGCCGCATTGCGGGTTTCCGATCCGGGAACGAAAATACCTTTCTGCCCGTCTATATCGTAAGTCGCCAACTGAACAGGAATGATATTCCCGGCATACTCGATGCTGCTGATCAGGATATCCAGACGCTCTCCCTGTATGACCGCCGCACCTGTTACCAGACTGTTCTCCGGAACGGTAATGTTGCCGGCTTGTAGAGGTTGCAGCAACCGGAGTTTTACCCTGCCTCCCTGTTCAATGATCTGGTTCTCCGAAATGCAGGCGGCGATGGTATTCGTCCCCATTTGGTAGCTGTTCCCGACAGCAGTATTAAAACCGTAATTCCTCTCGACAGTAAGCGAAGCGATATAGGCGGAATCCGTAACAGGTTGTGAAAGGCCGGAGGTCGTCTGATACTCCGCCCGCTGAACCGGAACAGTTTCCGTGGGTTCTTTTCCGACAGCTTTCTCCTGGACCGTATCCTTATCCGGGTTCAGATACTTTGCCGCCATCTTGTAGGACCGCTCCATCAGTTCTTCTCGGGTAGCCGCCTTGTTCTTCTCCTTTTCCGCCTCTTCCAGCTTTTTGTTCAGTTCATCTACTTTTCTTTCCAAATCGCTGTTTGCCGTCTCTTTGGGAGTCTCATAGAAGTCATTCAACTGCCCGGAGATTTGCTCGTAGGTATTAACGGACTGTTGCAACCGGTCTCCGTCCTTTTCTTTTTCACCGGTATCGGATGCCCCCTTTCCTTCGTGCATTAATGTCCCGGCAAGCTGCTCCAACGACTTCATCCGGCTTTCTTCCTCCACTTCCGCCTGTTGCTTCTCATAGGCAGCGGTCTTCTTATCCACCAGTTTGGCAGTGGTAGGTTCGGGTACGTTCACATTGAATCCTGAATTTCCGGGGGCTTCCGTCTCGTTTTCCTTGCCGGAGGGGGCAAATATTCAGTACATGACTCCCAGGAAGACCAGCACAAAGGCCGGAATCACAATGAACTTCCTTCTTTTTTCCATCTCTTCCGGTGTGAGCACCTTCTTCTCTTTTTCAGGTTCTTCCTTCAAGGCTCTGCCGTTTTCCGGCTGTACCGCCGTTTCTTCTGCCGCTTCGGGCTTTTCCAAATCTTTATCTTCCATTACTCGTTGGTTTTAGGGTGATACATTATACTGTCTTTATCCGCCCGGTGGAGGGAGTCCACCGGATGGACAAACGGCAACTCCTTTTGTGTGCCGTGAGAGAGAAAACGCCCGAAAGCGCGTGCTACGGTGATACCACATAGAACGGTACTGGTAACCAGCATGCCCACAAGCACTCCCTTACGCTCTTTTTCGGACAGCTCCTCGCAAACGTTCTTCAGTTTTTCGCTGATCTCTGTCTTTATCTTCCTGCTTTTCATTACCTTAATATATTAGCGTTCAACGGTCCTTATATCCCTGTTTTCCAAAATCTCAAAGCGTTCCGCCATGAAGCCTTGCGGATTATTATCCGACCTGACCGTACTCTGCAGGAAGCAACGGGTGACCAGGGAACGCTCGGTGATATTGCTGTTTCGGATAATCATCTGCCGGGCAAAGGTGGTGATCCGGTACGGATAGTTATCGAAATCACACTGCATGCTGTCTACCAGGACAGTCTGGTTAATATTACCGCTGATCAGACGATTATAATAGCCTTTCTCGTTCCAATCCCGGTAATAACTATAAAGACTCTTGTCCGCCAGATACATGGCCCGGTTGATATTGGATTCGATAGCGGCCTTATCGGGAGCCAGCGTAAAGAACAGTTCATGCATGCGGCGCACATGCTCGCGGGCCTCCACCGGACGGTTCAATGCCGCATCTTGGGATAACGCCACTATGAGTGACTTGCCCTGATCCAATACATATACTTTCTCCCGTTGCTGGTTAGCAAAGAGGTAGGACTTTCAGATGGCATACGTAGTCAGTGAGGCACAAATACCCAGAAAGACCAACGTGAACAGGCGGATCTGCCTGAACGAGGATTCGATGTTTTTAAAACTTTTAAATTCCATAATTTTATGTTTTTTCAATTTCTACTTTTTCAATAATACGGCACCGACATTTCCCGTCGAAGCACCCGCCGCAGCACCGGCTACATTGGTCACCTTGGATGTCGTATTGTTGACATTCCGGTTATAGGCACTCATACCTCCCGCTTGGACAATCCAGTTCGAAACAGTGGGCACACAAAAATATCCGATAATGCCGATGACCATGAATATCAGATAGATGGCCGAGGAACCGTCCACGTCAATGACACTCATCGGATCGGCCATCAGGTTCATCTCTTCCTGCAGGATTAGCGTCTGTATCTTGGCAAGCATCGCCCCGAAGAGATCAGCCACCGGTAGCCAGAGATAGACACTGATATAGCGTGCCAGCCATTGGACAAGCGTGTTCTGCAGTCCGTCAAAAACACTCAGGGCAAAGGCTATCGGTCCCAAAATGCTTAGGACTATCAGGAAAAAGGTACGGATCGTGTCGATGACCAGCGAAGCGGACTGGAAGAGAATCTCCAGCAATTTGCGCATGACCATCTGGACAATACCTTGCAGGGAGAAGGCATACGAAACCTCATACATGGTCTGCAAGGCCGTATGCTCCTCCTCACTCCAGCCCATGTTATCCAGTTCCGCATCCAGCTCCTCATTGGAAGCAAAGACACGTCCGGTCATCATCGTCTTAGCCATCATGTCCGCACGGAGCTTGTCCTTCTCCTGCTGGTACTTCTGCAAGTCGAAGGTCTGGTCACGGAGCAGCATTCCGGTTCCCTGAACGATGGGGCTAAAGATACCGTTGAGAGTTCCCAGCACCATCACGTCAAAGAAAAGGATACACATGCCCAGGACAAAAGGCCGTAACATCGAAAAGACATCGATGGGCTCCGCACGGGAGAGCGACTGCCAGACACGGTAAGCGATATAGAACAAAGCTCCTAATGCAGCGAGTGCCATCGCCATGTCCATCATCGGGTGGCAGAGTTTGGTCATCGTATCATAGAGATTCCGAAGAATCTGGTGCATATTTTCAAATGAAATGGATAATAATACCATAATTGATTCTTTTAAAATTGTAGACTACCAATAACGCTCATCCTTGCCGTACAGGTCAAATACCTGTTGCTGCTCGTTCTTCTCCTTGGCACGCAGGTAGGATACATGCAGGTTCTTGCGGGTGTAGTAGTTGGCCAATTCCTTGTAATGTGTCATTTCCCTGTATACCCGGTTCACCAGGTCAATGCGTTCCTTGTCGTTCATGGACATGCCGGTGGGATTGATGATATTCTTCAGCTCGGTAATGCTGCGGCTGCTCTTCTTCATGATGGTGTTATAACCGGCAGCTATCGCATTCAGCTCCCGCTGGCTGAAATTCTTGTCGGTTAGCATCTTGCCGAAATTGTTCACGTAAATCTCGGAGATATCACCGAGCATCAGGACGGACTCCTTGACTTTCTCGCTACCGCTGATCAGGTCGTTCACTTTGCGCAGCTTGTCGTAATACTCACGCCCCTGCTCGAAAATCTTTGAGGTCTCCTTCCATGTGGAGAGGGCATTCTGCGCCGTTTCCGAGGTCTCCACTATTTCGTTGACACTGTTCACGATACCCTGGACGAGGTTGCCCGGATCGGACACCACCCACTGTGCCTGTACGCTTGCCGGTACTATAAAGGCCGACAGGACAAACAACATGCTTATAATTCTCTTTCTCATTGCTTCTTTATTTTAATCGTTTATTTTTTCTTTTTCTTCTCACTTGCCAACATTCGGATAGCCTGCTCCATATTGCCGCCCAGCTTCTCTGTCATTTGTGTGACTTCCAGTTTTTCGGTTTCTTCCGTGGTATAGGTGAGATACTCCTCGACAGAGGTTTCTGTGGCATAGACAGCGGACCGGACACCTCCCAAGCCTATTCAAACCTCCTTATACTTCCGTGCCGGATCGTTGGACTGATTGATAGACAATATCTGCCCTTTCTCTTTGTCGGTCAATCCGAGCAGGGACTGTACGGAGTCAAACTTGTTAATATACTTTCGCTGATCCAGCAGAATCTTACAATCGGCATTGTTGATAATGGTGTCTTTGATAATGGGACTTGATACAATATCGTCCAGTTCTTGAGTGACGACAACGGCCTCACCAAAATACTTTCTAACCGTTTTGTGTAGGCTAAGCACCCAGCGCCTTATCATATTTCTATGGTAGGTTTCCAAATGCTCGCCCCCGAACCGGACTTACACCTCTCAGCGTATCCGGCTCTCCACTAATTTCAGTCTATCTTTCCGTCATGTATCTTCTTGTGACAACTCCTGCACACGGCAATCGTCTTGCGTTTACGGGCAATCATGTGTCGTTCCCAGCTTTCCTTTCCCTGCAAGTTCTTTAGTTTCCTTACATGGTGCATAACAAGGTCGTCTGTCGCTCCACATAATTCACACTCACGGGCTTTCAGCCTTTCAACAAGGCTTGTCCGCCCCGCAGTATAAATTGTTCGTGGCATAATGTCACATTCCGATTTATAGGTGGGCTTCTTTCGTTTGAAGCCACCGTCGTAAAAGTATCTTTCCTTTACACCAGTTTTAGTCATGTGCGTTACGATAAACCTACCGTTCTTACGATATTTCTTGTTTACCTTACGTGTTCGGCACTTATATTTGCCTGCAAACGTTTTGTACATGCTGTATTCCATGATGTACTTGAAATTATTCAAGGCATGGGCGCAGTTGTTGGCTATGGAGTAGTAATTATAGAACCCCACGATTTCCCGATTATAACTATCAAGGATTTCAAGGTCGTCATTGAATATCAGTCCCGATTTACATTTCGGTTTCCATATTTCCTTTCCGTTACGGTTTGTCAGTTCCAATACTCCCCAATCGAAAAGTTTTTTACGGACTGTTTCCGTACTGACATTCAAGCAGACCCTTTTACCATAGGTTCTTCTCAATCTACCCCGTTTATCCCGTCTTTGGTCATTGGACTTTCTTACAGTGATTTCATATCCGAGAAACTTGGCCGGTCTTTCCGTGTGAGTGACAAGTGTCTTTTCATCGGACAGCTCCAATGCCAGTCTGTCAGCAAGGAAGTTTTTAATATCTTCTTTTATCTGTTGCGCATCCTGCTTGCTTCCGATAATTCCCACAAGAAAATCATCTGCATATCTTGCATATTTCATTCTTCTGTAATCGGCATCCATTTCTTCGCCGTTGGGATATTTAGCCCGTCCTTGTTCTATTGCTTTCAGTTCAAGGATTAGCTTTGTCCTTTGCCTTTCGTCTTTTACGAACTTCAATCTTCGCACAATACGTTTTCTTGCATTGCCAAAGTCCATACTTTCTCTACTGAATTTTCGTTTCTTCCCTTTGTCGAATTTGGCTGTGTATTCCTTTATATACTTATCCAGCTTGTCAAGGTATATATTAGCCAATATCGGGCTGATGATACCCCCTTGCGGTGTGCCACTGTAAGTATTGTGGAATTGCCAGTCTTCGATATATCCCGCTTTCATAAACTTGCGTATCAATCGGATGAAGCGTTCATCCGCAATACGCTCCAAGAGAATGTTTATCAATACATCATGGTTTATATTATCAAAGAAGCCTTTTATGTCTCCCTCCACAAACCATTTTGCACCATTAAACTCCTTTTGGATATGAGTTAATGCAGTATGGCAGCTTCGATTGGGACGGAAACCATGCGAGGTGTATTCAAAATTTCCCTCGTATATGGCTTCCAGTACCATTCTTACTACTTCTTGTATCAACTTGTCATTGAAAGTCGGCACGCCAAGAGGTCTTTTCTTACCGTTTTTCTTCGGTATGTACACCCTCTTTGACGGTTGGGGCTGGTACGTTTCATCTTTTAACGTATCAATCAACTTTTCAATTCGTTTCAGGCTCATGTTGTCAATGGTCTGACCGTCTGAACCTTTAGTCATGTTACCCTCTTTAGCGTAGATACGCTGATAGGCAACGTAGAACATTTCCTCATTGAACAAAATTCTGTAAAGACGTTCAAACTTATAGCTTGCATCCTTACTGTGTTCTGATAGACTGTTTAATACTCTTTCTGGACTTCTCATAATGTCTCTCACATTTTCCGTTAATTGTATTAATAATTAGCTGCTTCCCTTCGCCATGTACAAGGCGTTACCTTGCTCAAACTACTATGGAAGCTCCGTTACCACTCCGAATTTTCATAGGTCGAACCTAATAGCCTTTCGGCACTTCGGGATAGGTAATCCCCGTTTATTACATCGTAACTGTTGGCATGATAGATTGTCGGATACGACTTCCGTCCTTTACTCGCTTACTGCGGTTGTGTCGTGATAAGTTCTTGCTACCTTCATTCCTATACACTGAAGTAGTATCACGATATGGCGATTGATAGTTACCTTACGCCATAGCCTCAAGGGGGACCATTCGGACTATCGTTCAATCAATTCGGACTTTATCCTCATATCTATCTTTTCATCTCGCCATTCAGTCGCAGTTTGGTAACTAACTGACTTATGACTTTTCCGACATGCTACACTCCCTGCTCGGTTAAGTTTTCCCGAAACAGATAAGTCGGCTGATGATAGGTCATTTTCAAAGAACACTTTCCTAATCTCTTGCCAAAGAGATATTTACGATGCAACCTTTACGGGCGCACATAAAAACTTTATATAGTCAGCCATGCCTTCACGTGCGATTGCCTTCCAAGCCTCCTCTACAACTATCATCTTTCGCACCCCATGCAAACGTCTCATTTTGTTTATGAAAGCCTCCATAATGATGACAGTGACTACCGGAAAAAGAATTTTATGCTCCTTAATTTCGTCAATTTCAAATACCACAAAACGCTTGTTCAAGAGGTCGAGCTGCTCGTCGGAGTTCAGCAGATAATCGTACTCTCCACCACGATAATAAGGAGCCAATACATTCAGAAAGTTAGTGAGATCGAAATCCTTCTCGCGGTAATGCTTCTCCTCCAGTATTCCACGGAACTCTCCCTGTACGAACTCGTAGAAAGTATTAAAGGAAGGAACCAGCTCATTGTCCTCCTTTATCTTTTCAAGGAACAGGTTAACCGCCATTGAGAGTGCTACTTCCTCGGCACGGGTAATGACTTCCGTATCCCTTTTCCAGAGCGACATGATCAGCGTTTTAATGGACTCTTTCTTTTCCAGGTCAAAGACCTTGTCTTCGGTGAAAAATGGATTAAAAGCTATCGGATGTTTTTCACTATACGTATAATATATGCCATCCTCACCGTTTGTGCGCTGGTGAATCAGGTCACATAATCCCTTGTAACTGTTACCGATGTCGATCAATATAATGTGGGTATTCTGTTCCCAATACTGTCTCACAAGATGGTTCATAAAAAATGACTTGCCCGAACCGGAAGGCCCGATGACCAGCTTGTTACGGTTGGTTGTAATACCACGACGCATCGGTTCGTCCGAAATATCCAGATGCAGGGGCTTCCCGTTTGTCCGGTCTGCCATCTTGATACCGAATGGCGACAGGGAATCCGCATAGTTCGTCTCTTCCGTAAAGAAGCAGACTCCCTGTTCGACGAAAGTGAAAAAGGACTCCTCGGAAGGGAAATCGCCCTCGCCTCCCGGAATACCTGCCCAATACAAGGCAGGTGCGTCAATGGTATTATAACGGGGCTTGCATCCCATCAGGGCCAGAGCAGAACCGGTATCGTTCTTTATCACCTTGAGCTTCTCCCGGCTGTCCGACCATGCCATGACATTGCAATGGCAACGGATGGCGGTCAGCCCGAAGGAATGCGCCTCGTCCAGGTAGGCATCAATCCACTGCTTGTTAAGTTGGTTGGCTCGGCTGTATTTGGAAAGCGAGTGCATGTTGCGTGCCGTCTTCTCAAAGCGTTGCAGGATTTCTGCCGAATCATCGATGAACAGGAACTGGTTGTAAATATGGTTACAGGAGAGCATTAGCCCCACCGGAGCGGCAAAACTTAGACGGCAGTCGCTGCGGTCGGTGGAGTATTTCTCATACCGGGTATCCGTCTGGACGGAACCGGGAAGATCATCCACATCGGAAAGCGTATGTACGCAGAGGATATCATCCCCGATGCGCATCTCCGACGCGCTCATCTGTATATCCTTCAGTGTGGTCGTGTCCTGCTGCGAAAGAGAAAAATACTTTTCAATCAATCCGGCCTGCTGCGGTGTGCCGACTATCTCATCGGTGGTCAACCGCTCCAGACGGATAAAGGCCGAGTCATTCAGGATGCGCTCGAACTGGTCGACACTCTCCAAAAACAGGCTGACCGTTTCTTTGTCCCGGACTTCCTTCGGAATTATATTCCCCCGGCAGAGGATGGAGAAATTGCTCTGGCTGCGGCTGCGTTCCTTAGTCGTCTTGGTGATAAACAGGTAAGAGAAATGATTTAGGAAAGGCCGTTCATTAAAATGAAGTTCGAAAGAACGGTCCAAAAAACTCATCCCGTCTTTCTGCGTGTCGGCCTTGTAATTTTCTTTCAGAAACCAGTCCTGGCGGTGTACTATCGTATAATTCGGCAGTACCTTGACTGCCTTTGTTCATGTGCCGTGCATGGATGCATAATCTGCGGAAGTGACCGTGAACAGCTCCGGAAGAAAGACCTTGAAGCCGATGGTCACGTCCGCGTCTTTGGAGAGAATGCACCCTTCCTCCACGGACAGGATTGGAAACTTACTTTCCAGCGTTGCGGCTTTTAATATATTTCTCATGAATGCGTTTTTTAAATAAGGAAGATATACGTTTGCGATTGATGATATAGGACGGGTGGTACTTGACTGCGGCCAGCTTCATCAAGCCGTTGGGACCATACTTCTTGTTCAGGTGGAACACCCCGAAGATCAGAGAGAAAGCGGAGAGGACACCGAAACCGATACAGAACCACCGGTCAATACCTATCATATAGAAGATGACGAACAGCAGGAAAATGGCCAGCAAGCCCCCGACAAAAAAGTACAGGTATTGTGCCTGCAAGCCGTTGAATTCCACGTTGCGTCCGATTCCCTTGTTGATATTGTATTCCATAGCCTGCTATATTACAGGAAGAAGGAACGAAGGACTGTCGCCGCGACGATGAGGAAGACGCAGGCTCCAAACCAGCTCCCGGCGGTTTTACCGGTGTCGGGGTCGCCGCTACTGAACTTCGAATATACCTTAATGGCACCTATCAGCCCCACAATAGCCCCTGCCGCATATATCAACTTGGTGGCGGGGTCAAAATAACCGGTAAGCATGGATGTGGCCTTTGTTATACCGGCACTTCCGTCCCCTTCGGCATAGGCACTCAGGGTGGAAACAGCTATTCATGCGATAAGAGCAACCGTCTTTTTAAAATGTCTTTTCATATACAATCTAATTTTTTAATGTGAATAAAAACCTTGTTTCAAACAAACCGCAGGAAGTTTCCTGCCTGCGGATTTGTCCTTGCAACCACGATGTCTTTTTAGGATCAACCTGAGTCATAGTAACCAATCATAGATACCTCCGTTTTTAAGGGGTTAATCACTCTTTTAATGTTCGCTCCGGTAAAGGGTAAGGATCAACCGGAATCATAGAAGCCTCTCATATATCTATATCTTCCTTTTAACAGGTTATACACTACGTTTCAAGAACCCGTCCTGCCCGGATCAACCGGAGTCAAAGAAATCTATCATGCTTTTTCGTCTTTTTAGGTTATACATTCTGTTTTAAAACTCGCTGCACCCGGATCAACCGGAATCATAATACTGTCTCATATTCCTTACTTGTTCTATTTTATTGGGGCACATGCTCCGTAATATCAAATTCCCGGAGAATGTCGTCCCTATTCTTTCCAGTCAATAAATGGGGTTCACCCCGGTCTACATACAAACGCATATAGCGTTTCAGTTTATCGCTGCTTCCCAAGACGCTCGCCTGCAGTACCCTTTCCATGTTCGTGCCTTCCAGCTTTTGGAAAGTCTGCCGGGCCTGTTCCTGTTCCGCTTCCGTAAGTTCGTCCGATGCCATTGCTTTCTCAATCATATCCATATCGTCAAAGGTGACACCGGTTGCCCGGTGGGGATTGCTCCGCTGTACGTATCCCGTAATCTCGTAGCGTTCGGGAATCTCCTCTTTTTCTTCACCGGAAGAAGGAGAGGGCTCCTGCATATAATCAATTTCAGGATAATTCAGTTTTTGAAAAAGAGCCGGAACTTCCGGGAATTTCGTATTCTTATCAAGGGGTTCGTGTACTCGGAGAACCGGCTCTGTTTTCTTTTCGGGAGTAAAGGTATCACTCTTTTCTATGCCTGATTCAGGCTGTCCGCTATTGTCATCTATTGTCAGTGAATGTCGCATTTGGTATCGGCTTTTGCCTATTATTCCCGCCTGAGACGGAGCAATTGCCGGATGGATGGCGGCAGGTGCAGTCCGACGTTCCTTCTTGTCCTTTCTGCCTCTCCATGTGAAAATGCTGCCTGTATGCACATACTTTTCAATGCTCAGGTAAGAGGCATAGATGAACAGGATAATAAAAAGGTATTCCATGTCCTTATGATTTTAGTGATTGGTAATACTTCTCCAGCACAGCGTTTATCAATCCGCCGTTCTCTTCGAAATGATGTGCCAGCACCTGGTTTACAAAACCGGCTACGGTCACCTCGCCACGTCCCACCGCCCATACCAAGGAAGAGATGCGGCGATGCAGGTCGGCATCGATATGCAATGATTTACGGGATTTGGTCCTGACCGTATTCAGGAAGGATGCCCTGTAAGCGTCGATTTCCCCGGTGGTAAAGACCGGAGCTTCGCTACTCCCGGCAATCTCCTCTGCCGTATCCTCCGGCTTAGGGGATACACTCGTTGCAGGGGAGTCCGGTCGTATCGTCCCTTTCCTGGCGACAATATCCAATATGGCCTTCTCATCAATGCTCCGAGGGTCAAATTTCTTTTTTCCGCTGTCCATAATTCCTTTTATTATAAGGTATGGGAGGCATCCAGATGTGTTACGGCACATAACTCCTCTATCAGTTCACAGAGACCCGAACCTTTTATCTGGCGGTTGTCGGGAGGGAACAGTGTGGAACGGAAGATACTGTTCTTCAGGGAGCTCAACTCCTTGTTATAGCGTTTGGTATCCGGTATCCGTGACTCCAGCAGGTGTAACTCCGCTTTTTGTATGACACGGTTCCAGGACTCGTAGCTTTCTGTCCGTTCACGCTTGTCGACCATGTTCCAGAAAAGATAGATGCCTTTCAGGTTACAGTTGTGCCTGGCAATCAGTTCTTCCTCCACCACCTCGGCAAACTGGAGGGAACTCTGCATGACGACATTATCGGCCTTTAGGGGGATGAAAATGTAATCTATTGCG
Source organism: Bacteroides sp. NSJ-39 (assembly GCF_014287315.1). Taxonomy (NCBI): domain Bacteria; kingdom Pseudomonadati; phylum Bacteroidota; class Bacteroidia; order Bacteroidales; family Bacteroidaceae; genus Bacteroides; species Bacteroides sp. NSJ-39. Next base: position 64,217 of record NZ_JACOOB010000005.1, read on the forward strand.
GAAATGGTATGGACAACCCCTTCGCTGCGGAGGGTTCCCGGAAGGTCGAACAGTACGACATCAAAGACGGCATCCTGCTCTTCGATGTAGCGGTACAGGTCTTCTATCGCTTTCTCCGGATTGCTTTTGATTACCGGATAGGAACGTTTCCGGATTTGTTCATGCTGCCGGTAGAGGACCACTTTGAGAAAATCACTTTCCTGCACGCTTTCTATGTCCCGGTCACGCATCCGGGAGATGCTGTGCTGGGGGGAGTCGCAATCCACGACACCCACCTTCAAACCTTTCTGGTAGTGAAGGATACTGGCCACCAGAACTGTGAAGGCAGACTTTCCGACTCCTCCTTTCTGGCTGGCAAAGGCAATTAATAACGGTTCTTTTTTCATACGCTTTCTTTATATAATCAGATAAAAATATAATGCTGTAAAACTGTAATGCTTATAATTGTATATCGTTCTACACTGCAAAAGAAAGGAATGCCGGGAAAAGATGAAATACCCTGTCACGGATAGTCATGGATAGTCAGGAATTGACAGGAGGAAACGCCGTCAGGCAGACAGGAAAGGTTGCAATGAAAAAAGAAAAATCCCTGCCTCATCTTTGAAGCAGGGACTAATAATAAAGGAGCGATACCGGTTACCGGACGTAACCGGCGGCTTGCAAGTCCGTCAGGAAATGTTCAGGGGTATCGGTGGCAACTGACACGCCATGCAGCTCCCCGTAACGCCGGGCAAAGTTCTCCATATACTCCTGATCCGTGCAATCATAGTCGAACCGGCTCCCCTCACGGAGCAGCCGGACGAACTCTTCCGGGCTGGCGGCGGTTATCTGACCGCCATCCAGCAAATGATAAGTCTGTATCATACCGCTAACTTTTTAGTTCTAAGTTTAAAAAATAATTTCTGTTTCCCGTCCAGGAAGGGTAACTCCTCCAATGTCATCCGGCTGGGAAGGCTGGATCTTTTCGCAAAGGTAATTAATCCGTTCAAGAACCGGATCCAATTCTCCATCTTTGTGAAATTGGTCGTACCGGAATGCTGGCGGAACTCAACGGTCCGGTGCCTAGAATAAGCCTCAAAATTGACCTTGTGGTATCGGTCATTATTAAAGACCTCCCGCAGGCCGTCTATCGTCCTTACCGATTTGATTCTCTCGTCGGAAACACCGGAGAGGGTTTTGCAGTAGGTATTGTTCCGGCGTGTCCTTGGCATAAAGGCATCAATCAGGTGTTCGAGATGCTTGTAGGTCAAAGTCAGATTCTTCCAGGTGTCCAGATTGAAACCAGCCGCATCCATATGGACATGGAACCCGCAACTGTCATTCACTTTTGCATTACAGATGTCAAGCACCCAGCATACCGTTTCCAGCTCTTTCAGGCCATTCTCACCCACCAGTATCGGGCTGACCAGCTCGAAAGTATTATTTCCCTGCAGGCTGCTGTCCGTCACCAGCTTCCAATGATCCTTGGTCGTGTGGTTATAACCCTCAACGGCAACATGGATACCGGCCTCCCTCAATTCGCGTGCCAGTCTTTCCATATTACAGTTATAGGCTTCAATCTCAATACCGAACTTGTGGGTGAAGGTGTAATCCATCAGGGTGGTTGCTGCCCTGTTCAGCAAGACTCCACCTTCTCTTTCAAGCATTTTCTTCTCAACATTATATACAAAACCATAGTTGCCACGTGTCACCAAATCGGCAATTTCCCTGCGCATCAGGCCTAGACGGAGCAGCTGCTCAATCTTGCTCGTCTTGGTGGTACTCTGTTCTAAGATATTTCTAACTTGTTCGTTCATAGCTTTTTATCCTTTATTATTATACCACTAAGGTAGCATAATAAACCCACATGTCATAGTATTAGAAGCCTTATTGTCAGACTGTTAGCTTAGTTTAGCTAAGGCTAAATACCCTTATTTTATGTATCCGATTATAACATTGCAGCAATCTACAAGGACAGCAATACAGCAATCTACAGTTCAGGGAACCTGTCTTTTTTTCTCATCGTTTCCCCGGTTAGGGAGATTAGATAATTATGCTTATTTTTGTGCATTGAAAACTTAACCCGTAACGAATAGATTATGATGAAATACCTGATTGTGTCCGACATACATGGCTCGTTACCGGCACTGGAACAAGTGCTGGCATTTTACAGGGAGCAGCAATGCGGAATGCTTTGTATTTTGGGAGATATCCTGAATTATGGTCCCCGGAACGGGATACCTCAAGGACTTGACCCGAAAGGGATCGCAGAACGTCTCAATGCGATGGCCGGTGAGATTGTCGCCATCCGTGGAAACTGTGATTCGGAGGTGGACCAGATGCTGCTGGACTTTCCCATCCTGTCCGATTACACCCTGTTGGTGGATAATGGAAAACGTTTCTTTCTCACCCACGGACATATCTACAATGAGGACAGACTGCCGAAGGGAAGGTTCGATTGTCTTTTTTATGGTCACACCCACCGGTGGAAACTTGAACGGACTGAGCATACAGCGGTCTGCAATACCGGCTCCATCACTTTCCCGAAGGACGGGAACATGCCAACATTCGCTATTTACTGTGACGGTACGGTATCCGTTCACCGGCTGGACGGCAGCAGGCTCAAGGAACTTTCTCTCTGATGGGGAATGTATAATAACAGCCTATTATAATTGTAGCCTTTTATAATTGCTTATCCATTATACAAATATAGCAATATCCAAAACGCCAATTATTCAGTTGTCACTGTGTAACATTCCAAGAGACTACAGATATAATAGTATTCGGATTATCCGATTATCAAAATATTCAGTTCTCTGAATATTCAATTATCACGAAAAAGAAGCCATCTGATGTGTCGGATAATCGTAGAATGCTCTACTATTACAGGAAGCTACAGCCTATTCCGCCTCCGGAATATTGGTAAAAAACGCCAACTTTCCTGAAGAAGCAGACCGAAATCGGGAGAGGTTGCCATCGGGAGGGAGGCACCAGTCGGGGCAATCTACAGTTCTACTTAAAAACGTTGTCCCCGTAGAGGGGACAGCAAGTTGTGTTTTCGTTTAACGAAAACCGGACGGTTTAACGGCATATTCCGCCGCCAAACCGTTCCTCAGAATATAGCTCCAGAGTCGCAAATTCAGCCAGAAAGAAACTGCATGTTGCAAGAGTTATTTATTGATATCTTCCTTTAAAGACTTGATTCTTTTATTATTAATCATTCTTCCCGGCTTGATTGAACTAAAAATAAAAAATAACTGTTACCCCAATTCCAATTGCAATGAATTTGGTTTTGGCATTTATCATCTTTAGTAGCTGTAATACATCCTTCTAAACTCTTCCCCTTGGTCTTGTTGGTCTGGTAACATGTTTGGATGGTCCCTACCAGAACTTATAGTTAAAGTAAAAACGGAATTGTTTTTTGTAATATCCCTTACAAAAAATAGGAAGTCCCAAATTAGATTCTGAATAATTAATTTTAAAGGCATTCTTTATGTCATCTAAAGAATTAAAAAATAGATTGCCATCTCCTTTTGTATCATCAGAAATAAGATATAATGTGATAATTGATTTTTGTAATATTTCTGTGTCTTTAGGGGAAAAACTTTGAAGACTTGACTATATCCTGTATTTTACAGGAAAGTATAAATTTGGACTGTGAACTAGAAATAAATTAGGGGATCTTTTTATTGGGGAGAACGTATGAACTGGTATATATTGGTATTGATAATTGACGTACCAGCTGTGCATCTGTCCATTTTCTATCTCGGTAGCGATATACAAGGTTGGAAGATGAATACAGAAGGGGTTGCACAAATGAGAAGAATTTAGTGGCTATACTGTTTTCGCTGTGCTGTATGCTGGCGGGAAGGATACTCCTTTTGGGAAAGTAGAAAGATAAAAGGCAGTCGGGCACTAGAGATAAAAAGTGAGAGGAGCTCCATAGAACGGAAGCTCTCCTCTTTTATTTTTTTATTTTGTACTAAGTTATAAGATTCCGGCTTGTCACAAGCAAGAATAATATAAGCAGATTCCTGTTTCACAACAGATATCTATGCCGCAAAGATACATGAAATATATATTAACACAATGATTTAACGGGTTTTGTTGGGGAAGCTGTCTGTGACGGGGGAATGGACGCTAAGGTGCTTGACATACTGGAGAACTGCTTCGAGTGGAACAGGGACAGGAAACTGATACGGAAAATAAGGAAAGAGGTGGAGGACTTCGAGCGTTGGACGGAAATGAAGGCGGCAGAAATGCTGCGTGCCAAGAGGCAGCAAAAATAAATCTCATTTATATCATATTATGCAATATACAAAGCTGATAAAATATTCAAAAAAAAATATTTTATCAGCTTTCAAATAATGAATTACTACATAACCTACATTAAGAAGTGCATTAGTATATAGAAAGTAGTGAATATACACTAGTTACGATAAGCCGAGTTTTTTTTACTAAAGATGGTGGCGAAGATTCTTGTTTCATTACTTCTCTGTCATCGAAATATGAAGTTAAAAACATAATTGTCAAAATCAACAAACGTGTATACTGTTTTATAATTAATATAATTAAGGTTAATACTGAATACGTTAAAAGTCAAAAGTGCCATGTTTATAAGAGGACCGGGAAGGTTTATAATAATCCTCACCCGGGGTCTGGGGTTGTATAAAATCTTGTCTGAATATTTCTGTAGGATTATCTGTAATTAAATCTGCATCATGGGTATATATGTTAAAATAGCACTCTGGATCTGTTTTTTGGTTATATGGTCCTTCTCCCACAAAAGAAAATTTGTAAAAACCAATTTTTTCTCCGTCTTTTCTGACTGTAAGGAACCAGACATTACCACTACTTATCGTTTTAAATCTCAATCCGTTTAATGATGAATAAGTTTCCTCTATAAACTGGCCATTCAAATATGTCTGTTTTTTACAAGTAAAAGGTGACTCAAATCTACCACCTTCAGCTGGTAGAATAAAAGGATTCTGTTCCGAATGGATTTTATACACAAATGTCAACTTTCCTTTATCTATAATTAGTGGAATTTTTTCTACTTTTATGCCATTAATAGTAGAGTAAGAAATCTGTAAATCAGCATTCAAAATTTTATCTTCTTTATTAATATTTGAGGTTATATTTAATACTACCTGATCGCCCTCCACTTTTGTTTCTATATCAGAAAAAAGAGTTTTATCAAATTCTACCGAAACATCCCTGGGAATAATCGGAACCTCTGAACTTAAAACATCATCTATTAATGTTTTTTTTATAATCGTAATCGTAATAATACGTTTCTCTCCAAGACAGCTAAACGGTTTGGATGCGTCCTTACTTGTTAATACTTGATACTCTGTTTTTCTATTGTTTTCCTCTTTTTGACAGGATAACAATGCTAAAGAAATAAACAAAAGAATAAATACCTTTCTCATATTAATGCAAATTAGTTACTATAAATAAAAGTAATATTTAATATTGTTGAAACCTCAACATCTGATACAAACTCTTTTGCGGAATCAACAAATTCATTTTTACTATTATAAGATAATTGAACAACAAGTATTTTGTTTTGAGAGCTTTATTTTGACCATTATCTTTTTTATCTTATTGGTATGATTATAAAACATATACTACAATTCTGGAAGAAGAATTGAATGTCCTTATAATGCAAAAGCTTTTTTACTAGATAAAATCAATAATATCATATTGTAAATATAAGGCTAAATCTGTATTTTACAGTTATAAAAAAAAACTTTAAATCTAACAAATAAATTTATATATGTATTATAATCAAATTCTTAAGATTAAAGTATCCGGAATTATCTAACATAAAACTAACATTTATATTTTAAAATAGAATCAGCTCACAAGCTATTTCTAGCTAAGCATTTCCGGTACCGTGAATGATGATTTCGGTCTGGTTACCGGTGCGTCAGTCTTCGTAAAAGGTACCAGCAACGGTTGTATCACCGACTGCATTAGCCAATGTATCTTCCGAAGAAACCTTGGTCATTTCATTCATTGGTTATCAAACACAAGAAGTTCCGGTAAACAATTAGCGGAAGTTTTTCATCAACTTAAGAGAGGGCTCACAACAACTGCAAGAAGTAGTGGTAATGGCAATGGGTTATGGTGATGTCCGCTGCAAACACCTAACAGGTTCTATCGTTAAAGCAGACATCAAGTTATTTGGGGATATTCCTAAAAAAATAAAATGTAAGAGGGTGCACTTCATCTTGAACAAGTATATGACATGCTCGATAAAGCATTTGATAAGTGTGATAACCTTGACGGACTCGTACTTCATTCTGATCAAGGTTAGCAATACCAACACTTCGGATATCGGAAAAGGCTTGAAGAGCATCATATAATTCAAAGTATGTCGAGAAAGGGAAACTGTCTGGACAACTCTATGATGGAGAATTTTTTCAGAATTATGAAATCTGAACTTCTATACGCTGAAAAGTTCGAGTCTCCGGAAGACTTCACAAAGGCTTTGGAAGGATATATAGATTATTATAATAATAAAAGAATTAAGTCCCGGTTAAAAGGAAAGAGTCCAGTACAATACCGAACTCTTTCTATAACTGGATAGTGTTTAACCAGTCCAAATTTTTGGGGTCACTTCATCAGTCGGACACCCTCTTTATTTTTGGAAGGAGGCTATCCCGAACTCGCGTTATAAGTTTAGTTGCCGAACCACTCTATAGCCATGGGATTTCCTATGGTGGTTATCATAGGAATAGGATTAATCTTATCTGTCTGAGGATTGAGATAATAGATGCCTTTTGTTGTCGTTGAAGCATTGGCGATTGCCAAACCGTCTTTATATTTAGACACTAACACGCCATAGCCATTGGACAAATCCAATCCTTCTATTTTCTTCATCTTCTGATTGTATAAATCAAAGACTACAGCTCGGCTCGCTATAGCGCCATGTCCCGTTTCTCCTGGTTTGTAATAACCGGGAATATCAATGTATCCGTAGGCTTTGCCATTGGCTGCATAACAAATTGAAGCGGCAAAACCAGCTACTTTCTCTTCTCCTTCGATAGAAGCTCCGGTTATCGTCCAATGGTATGTTGGATCAAAGTCTGTTTCTCCTTTCTTAATCCGAAGTATGCCGGCCTTATGACCTGCCACCATTCCGAAGTTCCCGAGACAAGAAATGTATATATCGCCTTTTTCATCCATGAATAAAGACTTGGGGTCGATCGGACGTGTGGCTTGAGAAAAACCACTGGTTTTCTCTGAAATCATCTTGACCAACTTGTCCGTCTTGGTGTCAATGACGGCTACATCTGCTTGTTTGTAATTCTCAGGGCTTGTCCAACCTCCCACCATCTGGCTTAGACCAGCAAACACATATCCGTCACGCTCAATCATGATTCCGATGTCCGGATTATTATCTTGAATACCCAAAGAGGTCAGGTTGATCTCTCCTGTCTTCTGCATCGTTTCGGGATTAAATATGTAAATCAGTCCTAGTCCGGCAAGCGATAGATAGGCTTTTGTGGAAGATAGTTTGACAAGATTGTTGGCACTGTTATTGGCAGGCAATTGCAAGCTTCCCTCTCTTTGTAAAATTCCATTCGTGCGACGGTATTTAATCAGTTCGTTTTTGTCCATTGTCAAATGATAGCTTGGGAAGACATAGACTTCCTGACCTATTATCATAGGATAAGAACTGCCAAAGGGAACATTTATACCATTGTTGTTATTGGTAGCCATCGTCTTGCCTAATACAGGCTCATCAATGAGTTGCATATAAACCGTTCCATCCATACCTGTTGCATTGGGTAGGGCTGTTGTTAGGAGAATCTTTCCCGAACCTCCTGCAATAGGATTGTCCGGATCATTCTTGTCACATGAGTTAAGGCACAATGCAGCGAATATCGCTGCTACAAAAAATACATTCTTTTTCATTTCTTTTTTTGTTTAATGATTGTTAATTTGTTACTTAAATACGTATCTGAATCTGATAGTGAAGCTACGTCCGGGTAAAGGACGGTTAAACTCGCTGATCATTTTTGTATCGGTCAGGTTGTTTATTTTTCCCATAATGAAGTAGCGCCCATTGCCAAAGCTTTGCTCAAAGCCTATATTGCACGAGAGGGCTCGAGGTATGCGATGCTGCTGGAATTGGCTTTGTTCGAAGTCGTACAGATATTCTTCCACAAATGAAGCATCGGTGAATATGCGCGTATTCATCCCGCTGCCTCCGAACAGATTTTCTTTGTGAAACTCCAATCCTGCGTTTGCCATCAGATAGGGTATATTGGGCATACGGCTACCTTTGGTAGGGTTGGCAACAGTTGTATTTTGTTCATACTTACGCACATCTCGCAGATCTTGGTAAGTGGCGTTCACATAGCCATAGAGCCACCGTGTCATGTCGGCTTTCACCTCTGCTTCCATACCAAGAGTCCGCATCTCGCCGAAGTTCTGATACTGCGACTGCAAGAATCCGCCCGTAAAGCGAATCATGTCTTTGAGATGCATATAGTATCCGTTCAGTTCAATCTGTAAGTTAGAGGAGGCTTTTCCAGTTAAATCGAATAACATTCCTATGTTGACACTTATATTGCGTTCGGGAGTGAGATTGCCGGCAGGAGCTATCACGTATCCATCACCCAACAGTTCCTCTTCCGATGGAAGCCTTACATCATATCCGAACGAAGCTTTTGCCATCAGACTGGGTGTGATGCGGTAGCGAAGTGCATTGCTGATGCCGAAATCATTCTTGTGTGTGTCTATATCCTCTGCTGTCTTTACCAGGACACTTGCCATCCGCGTTTTCATCGAGTAGTAGTAATACTTGACGTTGAAAGAGTTAAGGAACTTATCGTTCGAGGTGCGATAGTCGTAATTCAAGCCTGCCACCCAACTGAACATATTGCTTGGAAAGTCGGTACGATAACCTATGACCTTGTCCTTCATCCCATCACGAGGGTTGGCATGAGCGTATTTCAGCAAAGAGTTGAAGTTTACCGAATGGTTCTCATTGACAAGATAGTTGAGATTCAATTTGTGCTGCAATTGATGCTTTTCATTCGTCAATAATGAAGCCCATTTGCCGATTTCGCCGCCGAATTCGGAAACTGCCGGATAATGCGTTCCATCCCAATGTGTGCGGTGCGAGGCGGTATCGGCAAAATGATAGTCGGTATAGATATACCCCAGCTGCCAGTCCAAGTCCAGGCCGTCTAAGAGGAAGTTTTCTTTCTCCATCTTATTGGCGAAAATAAAGGCGTTGGAATGGCTGTGTGCATGCCGGATGTTCGATTCTATCCCCTGTATATCTTTGTAAGTATGTATGAAAACGGGTTCAAACTCCACCAAGTCAAACCACCACTTCCGTGCCTTAAAGCTACCGCCGATGACTGTTTTTTTAAACTTGTCGTGATCGCGGGTTATAGTAAGCCCCTCTTGAAAAGGAGACTTCATCTTGTAGTCGTTGTCGGCATAGGTATAAAAACCTCCCAGCCCGAACTCGATTCCTTTTGGGGCAATGTTCATCTTGCTCACAACGGATGCATTGTGCGTATTGAAACTGCCGTAAGAATAGTTCACGTCCAAATATTTAGGCGGATACTCTTTGATGACAATATTGACCGCACCACCTACGGCAGAACCTCCGAACTTGGCAGGGACAACTCCTTTGTATATCTCGATGCGGTCGATCATTTCGACCGGAATATCATTGATGTCGATAAAATCGGAATTGTCGTTCATCGGATTCCCGTCAATGAAAAGCCCGATGCGTTTGCCTTCCAGTCCGCGCACCGATATGCGAGAGGTACTGCCCGTTCCACCCGTGGCACGCACGGTGATTCCGGCAGTTTTTGCCAGAATGTCTTGTACATTGTTAACCGTTCCTTGTATCTGGTTCATGCTGATAACGGATATGGGCATGGCCTGCTCCCGTAACTTACGGGCTTCGCTCTTACCCATCACTACCACCTCGTCCAACGATTTTGCTTCGGCTTTCAGGCGGATGATGATTTTTTTCCCTCTCTCTTTACCCACCGTGAGCTTGCGGGTTTGCGTGTGGTAGCCTATAAACCTTACAGTAAGCGTATAAGTGGCTGCGGGAACATCGGAAAGTAAGAACTCGCCATGCCCGTCTGTCACAATGCCCTTTTTCAGCTCTTCGATGAAGATGGTTGCGCCGGGCAGTGGTTCTTCGCCTGCATTGTCGATGACCACGCCTGCAATCCGTCCTCCACCTGTTTGGGCGGACACGCTGATACCTGTGAGCATCAGCGTGAAAAAGAAAAATAATACTTGCTGCTTCATTGTTTCTTGTTATGAATATTAAAGAGCAGAATCGGGTGCTTCGGGCAAATCTCCGGGATTCGGACTCGGTTTAGCCGATCCGGCCTCGCTTTCACGTATCACCACATGCTGTACGTTTTTTGCCTGATTGCGCATTTCGAGTTTGGGAAAAAACTGAATGCGTGGTGTTTTGAGAGTTTCGGCGGTAACGGCTTTTTCCGTTTCCACGCGTTTCCCGTTGGATACAACCTTAAATGACCCGAGGTTGGCCAGGTCAACGGTTCTGCCGCTGAGCATCTCTTCACGTACGATTTTCGCCAAGGCGGTGATGGCTGACCGCACGTCGGCACGGCTCAGGGCTGTGGCATTGACAATCCGATCCTCTAGCTGCTTGGTGGTAATCTTGTCTTGTGCAATGGGAGAGGCGTAATACATGGTTTTGCCCTTGTGTTTACCGATGCGCATCTCTTCTTTTTTTACGTTGTATAGTAACATGACTTTTGATGTTTTTGATGGTTATACTTTGAATAATTTTGCTGTTCTACTTAAACAGCTTCAGTAAACGGCTTTGATCGCTCCATTGGAACGTCTTTCACCGTTTAACTTAAACGATTCCGATTGCTTAAGTCCGCATTCTCTTTAACTGCTGTCGTATGTCTTCTTCATAATCTTTTCAAATTTTGTTTATGGTTATTAAAATGGTGTGGATCTCAAAAGCAGTATTTAGCCTTTGCCCATACTTCCGAATTGTGCTTATACGGGCCGAACATACCCTCGCTTCCTCCGAACCAGTCGTAGCCTGCCAAGAGGTGGATGTGGTCGTTCAGGGCATAGTCAGCCGTGAAACGGCTGAACCAGCCCTTGTGGTTGAGGTCGAAATAGGTGAAGTCGGAAAGCTGTAAGTTGCTGTCCAGTAACTTCTTCGACACGCAGAGCGTAAGGAGCGAATTATGGCGGGGCTGTGCGACGTAGCTTTCGTACTTGAAAATACTCTCGGAAGAGAACTGAGCCATCACTGTCCATTCATGAGGGGCATACCAGTCGGCCCCCACCAACCAATTGATGGTGTTGAATCCTTTTTGAGGGGTGGAGGCGGCTTGCTGTATGTAGCTGAAATGCTTCCCGAGGTTGAAGGCCGCTTCGCCGCGCAGCACGAACTGTCCCAAGGGCTTTGAGACATCGCCTCCGACGAATCCCATGCGGTAGTATCGGGGCGAAACCGTAAGTTGGGAGCCCGATGGTTTGTACTCGATGACGGGCATCTTGTTCCACGTATGCAGCGCGGCAAGCGAGAAGTCTACCCCCGGCAGGGCGAAAGAGAGCCTGCCCCCGTATTCTACGTTGGAGAGGCGTAGCTCGGGGCGGCTTCCCTCCGCGTCCCAGACAAGGGACCGGGGTGTTTCTTTAGGCAACACGCTCCACGGATTGGCGGCATCGGTGGGCAGCTTGTATCCTTCGAAAGTGGGAACGGCAAGCAGTTCGAGCTTTATCTTGTCGTTGAAGACGAAGAACCGCAGGGCATTGACGGGCATGCGGATGTCGTCGTAGTCTTGCGCCAAGAACTCGGTCATATCCATGGGTGAGACGAGGTCGGTGATACGTACGCCGTCGGCCGCACCCCAGATGACAAGTTGTCGCCCGAGACGAAAGCCCCAGTGCTCCTGCCGATGGTCAAGGTATGCTTCCCGCAGTTCAAAGCCGGTGCGCTCTTTCAGCAAGGCGTTGTAGGTAGCGTTGAACGAGACGAAGAGCGAAGAGCCTGCGAAGTTTTTGCCGACCTCGCCCCTGAGTCGGGTACGGGAAGACATCCAATCGTTCGGCTTTTCGGAGCGGAAGGCGTGGTAGGTGTCGACAAGGCCTTTGAGCTGCCACGACGATTCGCCCGCTCCTTGTCCCCAAACTCCATGCACGGGGCAAAACAGAAAGACCGAGAGGCAAAGCCCCGCGGAAAGACGATTGAACGCTTTCATCAGAACCTGCCTTTCTCTAACGTGGTCACGTTAAACTTGCTCTCCTCCATGGGAATGTTGTACGTCGGATTCTTGATTTCGAGAACCGTCTGATGCTCGGTTTGCACGTTGGTCATGTGCATCTTCCGGGCTACCCAGAAGCCCTCTACCTTGGCAATATCCGACATCTCGAGACGACGGTGCAGCTTGCCCATCTTGTCGTAATATTCCACCCTGACAGGTATCAGACAGTCCTGACGTATCAGGGCCGTTTTCCTGGAGTAAATATCACGCTTGTCCTTAGGCAAGGATTCCAGTTTCCAGCACTTCTGTCCGTCGACGGTTTCTTCGCCCAGGAGCGTGTGCGTATCCTCGTCCACGTTGCGGCTGCCCATGTCGTCGTAGGTAAAGTCGCTACCCATAAAGTAGTCTTGCTTGGCAGACGAACCGCTGATACGGCGCGTTTTCTTTATGGCGGGCAGATAGAGCCATTTGTCATCGTCCTTGTTTAGCTCATCATAATCCCACGTCAAGAAGCCCGTCCCCTTTACATCGCCGGGATATTGGAAGAACATGATGCTCTTGCGGTCTTTCTTTTCTTTGCCCACATCGATGGAGTAGGAAATGAGCTTGCGTTCGCGCACCGCTCCGCGTTTGTTGATTAACGTCATAACCATTTCAGACCGACGGGTATCGCCGTCGGGACGGTCTTTTACCTTTTGGGCAATCTCTCTGCCCGTTTGTGCGCATGTTGTGGCAGCGAACCCCACCACAAGCATGGCTACTACTGCGATTGATCTCTTCATTTGTCCTTTTTCTTTATAATTGATTCTGATTGATTCGATTTATATTCCGGTCTCCTTCTGCCGTGCTACCATGCGGGCAAATTCGCCGTTTCGGGCAAGCAGTTCGTCGGGTGCTCCTTGTTCTGCGACGGTTCCGTCTTTCAGCACCACGATATGATGAGCGTTGGCAACGGTGCGCATACGGTGTGCGATGATGACGACGGTCTTGTTCTTGATCAACTCCGATATACCGGCCTGTATCAACGTTTCGTTCTCTACGTCCAGACTTGCCGTTGCTTCGTCCAAGAGGATGACAGGAGCATCTTTGAGAAGCGCACGGGCAATGGATATGCGTTGGCGTTCGCCTCCCGATAGCGATTCTCCGTTTTCGCCTATCAAGGTGTCGTAACCGTTGGGCAGCCGGGCGATGAACTCATCGCAACGGGCAAGACGTGCTACCGCTTTCACCTCTTCCTCGGTAGCGTCTTTCTTCCCGATTTTGATGTTGTCCATGACGGAAGCGTTGAAAAGCAACACGTCCTGAAAGACTACGGCATAGTTTTTCAAGAGCATTTCGGGATCTATTTTTGAGATGTCCCGTCCGCCAAGTGTGATCTTTCCGCCATGAATATCCCAAAAGCGGGCAGCTAATTTTGCCGAAGTGCTTTTGCCTCCCCCCGAAGGTCCCACAAGTGCCGTTACTTTGCCTTGCTTGGCAGTGAAAGAGACGTTGCGCAGCACCTGCTTGCTTGTCTCGTAAGCAAAATCGACCTTGTCAAAACAGATGTCGTAACCCTCTACCGTGCAATCCTCATCGCCTTGCTGTGCGGGCATGTCGTTCATCTCACGTATGCGGTCGATACGCACATCGAGTAGTATCAGTGTCGCCATATGGTTGAACACGTCCATGATGGGGTTGTAGATGCTGGCTACAACGAGCAGGAAGACCAAGTAAGTGAACATGTCGATGCTGCCCAAACCAAGTAAATAAGCTCCCGCAATGATAACGCTTGCCAAACCAAGTTTCAGGATAGACTGTGCACTGCCCACAAGCCCCGCTCCGAGAAATTCGCCTCGCTGCAGAGTGGCTTCATATATCTCGAGCTGTTTGTCTAAACGGTCGCAATAGGCTGCCTCTCCGTTGTACGATTTAATCTCCTGCGCCGCTTCAAGCCCTTCCTGTATCTGCTCGGTCGTATCACGCCTTACGTGATAGTACTCCTTATTAGCTTTATCCATAAGCCTTTTTCCTAAGAAGATGACCGTTGTCGCTACCGGTACGACCCCAAAGAGAGCAAGGGCCAGTTGCCAGTTGTAGAAGAACATCCCGGTGGCAATCAAGATAATGCTGATGACAGAGGCGAAGAGTTGTGGAACTGTGTGAGAGAAGAGGGTTTCCAACATGTTACAATCCTCCATCATCGTAGCGGTGAGATCCGAAAGATTCTTTTCTCCGAAGAAAGCCAAAGGCAATTTACGCAGCTTCTCGGCAATGCCAATACGACGGTTGGCACTCTCGGTATAGATTTTCGTGTAGGTGCTCTTGTACTGTATCATCGCAATCACAAAGAGTACCGTCATAAAACAGAGAGCCGTCAGCACGTAGTACCAGAGCCCGTGCGTCGTGCTGTTCCCGGCTTGGATAACAGGGTGCAGGTAATCGGTGATGAACAGAAAGATGAAGATTACCGGCAGCATCAGTGCCAGGTTGAGAAAAAGAGAAGCTATAACCCCTTTTATAAAGGTCTTTGCCCCGTCTTCCGATAAGGTGAATCTGTGTTGAAAATATTTACTAATATTCATAATGTTGTCTCCTGAGGTTTATACCGTCCATGTCACGGTTCGTTGATATTCATTCCACATGCTGTTATAGATGCCGTTTCGGGCTATCAACTCGCTGTGTGTGCCTTCTTCGGCAATCTTGCCTTGTGCTATCACCAGTATCTTGTCGGCATCCTGTACGCTAGTCAGATGATGGGCGATCATCAACACTGTCTTTCCTTTTCTCAGCTCGTGCAGGGCTTTTTGTATCAGGTGTTCGTTTTCGGGGTCGGCAAAAGCTGTTGCTTCGTCCAGGACAACAATCGGCGCATCTTTCAAGATGGCCCGGGCCAAGACAATGCGTTGCTGTTCCCCTCCCGAAAGGAATGTTCCATCTACTCCTATCTTCGTGTTCAATCCGTTGGGTAGCCGGTCGATGATCTCCCGACTTTGGGAAAGGTCTATGGCACGTTGCACGGCTTCATCACTCGCTGCCGGATTACCGTATTTGATGTTCTCCAGCAAAGAGGTCTTGAAGAGTTTTGTATTCTGGAAGACGAAAGCGATGTGGTTCATCAGGTTGTCTTTGGCAATGTTTTTCACATTTATTCCGCCAATCGTCACACTACCTGCTGATACGTCCCAAAAGCGGGGAATGAGTTGGGCAATGGTGGTCTTCCCTCCTCCCGATTGCCCCACAAGGGCAAAAGTCTTCCCTTCGGGGAGGTGGAAGCTGATACCGTCTACGGCATTTTGACCGGCATTGGGATAGGCAAACGAAACGTTCTCGAATGTCACATCGCAAGCGGTGATTTTCTCCGGATTTTCGGCTATTGGGAGTGGTTCGCTACTCGTCAGGTTTTCCACCCGGCTTATGGCTTGATCTGCCAGAAACATATCTTGTTGCAGATACATCACTTTCATCACATTGGTTGCTATCACCGGAGTAATCAGCACATACAGGAACATATCGGTGATGATGGGGGCAATGTTTTCGCTTTTGTTGCCGATAAGCAATATGACTACGGGGACAAGTAGGAAAGCAAAGCTATTGATGGCCACCGTGTAGAGTGACATCGGCTTTTGCCAACCCAGCGTGTATTTGGTAACTAAATCCCGGTAGGCGATGATGCTGTCGTAAAAACGTTTGAAAGAGAATATCGTTTGCTGGAACACTTTCACCACCGAAATACCACGTACGTATTCCACCGCTTCGCTGCTCATATGCTCTTGTGCTCCGAGGTATTCATTTTGGAACGCCTTCTGAGCAGTTGTATTCATCCGTGTCATGATGAAGACAGCCGCCGTGAGGGGGATCAGGCACGCCAGACCAAGTTGCCAGTTGAAGACGAAGATCAATATTATAACCGACAGCGGGGCTATAAAACTCCCCGCCAGGTCGGGCAAGAGATGTGCGACAAACGTGTGGGTTTCAGAAGCATTTTCATCAATAATCTTACGCATCTGTCCGCTGGTATTCCGGTCGAAGAAGCCAAGCGGCATCTGCATGATTTTTCTCATAGCCGTACGTCGCATATTGGTTTCTACCCGGAACGCCGCTAAGTGCAAAAGCATCAGCCCGGCAAAGTAAATGACAAGGCCGGCAACGGCTGTGCCTACCGCCCACCATGCATAGACGTTGATAGGGATTCCTGAGGCAACGCTGCCAGTCAATAGTAGCGAGCGTACGATAAGCCAAATGAAGATGAACGGCATAAGCGAGAGCAGACCGCTTAATCCCGACAGTGTCAGGGCTATGGGCATAAGCACCTTGCGTTTGCCCATGTAAAATTGAAGTTTCTTTAATGTATTCATATTAATTGATTGTTTCATTGGTTTCTATCTCTTTCCCGAATAACCGGAACTTTTGGAATAACACGGGTGTAACGCAGAGGTCGGCCACGAGTGCCGATACGATACCCGCTACGGAGAGCAGACCCATGTGTATAAAAGAGAGGCCTTCGGAAGTCATGTAAATAGCGAAGTTCGCACATATCACGACACTGGTCAGAATGATTGGTGTCCCGATCGTACGGAACGAGCGGAGAATGGCATCCCGATAATTACCTCGACGGTCGAACTCCAAATGCCCGTGGTTGATGAAGTGAATGGTGTCGTCGACAGCCAAACCGAGGATCATCGGCATAATGGTTGCGGTCATCATATCCAACGGGTAGCCCAGCCATCCCATCAGTCCGCCGACCACCAAAGCCGGAGTGATATTGGGTATCAAACCGATAAGCCCGATGCGTACACTGCCAAAGACCAACATCATTAGGATGCCGATAATAAGGAGAGAGATGGCAAATGAAACCATCTGCCCGCGAGCCACGTACTGCATCATCACGGTAAATTGCGGAATACTACCCACTGTAGTGACAGAAGCTTCGGGGAAGAGCCTGGCGGCATTGGCTGCAATATCGTTCAACTCTCGTTCTACCTCGCCGGAGTCAAAACTGCTGATCTCCACCATCAGGCGCAAACGTCGATAGTCGTAATCGATCCAATATTCCGCTTCGCTACCGCCTGCATTCTCGTAAAGGAGCAGCAGTTGTGCCACCTCTTCCGGATTCGTCGGAATACGATAATAAGCCGCATCTCCTTCGTGCAGGGTTTGATTCAGGTCTTTTAGGATATTCAGCACTGTAGTCGTTCGCTTGGTTAGCTTATAGCCTTCGGCCTTTTGTGCCAGAGAGTCTAAGCGTACAAGCATTGCCGGCGATTTTGTCAAGCCGTCTTCGAGCAGGTCTATCATGACGTCGTAGGTGTAGATGGATCCCAGTTCGCTTTCACCTACTTCCAGCAGATTGTTTACATAGGCTATTTTACGTCCCATGGTGCGTTCTATGTCAAAGGCGGTCTCTATCTTGGTGAATTGATAAATGAGTGCTGCGGTAAGCAGCCCTGCAATCCATAGGATCAATGTGCCATGCCGGAGTACGCTTTCTCCCAAACGCCCCAGTTGATGGTCGAGCCACCGTCCGCCGGTTTCCTGCACTTTGGGATGAGGTTTGCCGTTCTTGCCAAAACTCAACAGCACGGGCATCAGTGTAATGGCAATGAAGAAAGCCAGCATCACGCACGAGGAGGTAGCGATACCAATGAACCGCATGGGCTGCATCGGAATAGCGAGAAACGACAGCAGGGCGGCAAAGGTGGTGAGTGCACTGAACAACACAGGCCAGCCCATTTCACCCACGGTCTCTTCTACGGCTCGTCGACGTTCTCCGTGTAGAAGGAATTGCCGTTTGAAATAGGAAAAGATATGTATGTTATAGGCTATCGAGACGGCAAACGCCAACAGCATAGGTATCATCATCATACCGCTGTCTATCGTCATGCCGACATATCCCAACAGTCCATACACAATCACAATTGAGCCTGCCGCCGTGATAAGTGGAACGACAACGCCCCGTAGGGAGCGTGTTATGAGTAACAAAATAAGAATGGAAACGAGTGCGGCAATGCCCATCACACGGGGCATCTCTTTGCCAATCCATTTCATCTTCATGGCGGTAACGTAGGGCAAGCCTGTGCCTTTGGGATGGAGCTTTTGGTATTTGTCTTTAGTGATGATATGCTCCAGCTCATTCCCCGTTAGCACTTCAGGAGAAACGGCATTCTTACCTTTATTCCACACTGAATCTTTAGGAAAGGTACGCAACTTGAGAATAATCCACGAGAGCGTACCATCTTTGGAGACAAGCCGCTCGGCAATATGTGGCTTCATATAGGCTTTGCGACGTATCGTTTCCAGACTTGCCGCATCAGTGGGAATAAGGTCAGGCACTATCTGCTCGATAGTCATTCCTTCTTCATTCCCTACCATAAATTCGATGTCAGTGAGCGAAGTGATTTTGTCGGCGTATGAAATGCTATCCATCATTTCGTTCGTGAGTTCGCGGATGAGCTCTAAGTTCTCTTTCATAAACGAATTGTCGCATTGGGTCAGTACGGCGGCAAAATTGTCATTGCCGAATATATCCTTGAATTCTTTGGTCTTGACAAGCATCGGGTCGTCTTCGAGGAAGTAGTTTTCCCACGAAGCACTCACCTTGAAATATCTTAACCCTGTAAATCCTATGGCGAAGACGAGGATAAACAAGCTTAGTACAAGCCATCGTTTTTGTACCATCCATCTGCCCTGACGGGCAAACCAGTCATTGATTCTTTCTATTTTCATATCGTTTGTTATTGGTAAGTTCATTCATTTCAACACATTCAGCAGCGTGACGAGAAATAGCTTTCCACTTTGGGGCTACATATGATAATGGTGACAATGTGCGTGGACACAAGAATGCTCTTTGTGGGCATCATGCACGTGACAACGGCAGGAGTGAGAAGTGTTCATATTCTTTCTTTTTTTTACTTATGTTTTTTATATTACTTAGTCTTGCTAACACAACATCAGCAGGTTGAGTGCCATAACCGCCATGCCTGCTACCAAACCATAGATAGTATGATGGTGCTTACCGTATTCTTC
The DNA here is from genome assembly GCF_014287315.1 of Bacteroides sp. NSJ-39. Lineage (NCBI taxonomy): Bacteria > Pseudomonadati > Bacteroidota > Bacteroidia > Bacteroidales > Bacteroidaceae > Bacteroides > Bacteroides sp. NSJ-39. The sequence goes on from NZ_JACOOB010000005.1 coordinate 83,452, forward strand.
GGCAGCGGGTAGTAACTCATCAAGCGAGATAAATACCATGATACCGGCAATCATCCCGAAAATAACGCCGAAAACATGGTCATTGAGGAATGGTGCCAAGATAAGATAGCCGATGACGGCTCCTACCGGCTCGGCCAATCCCGATAGAAATGAAAGCCAAAAGGCCCGTTTACGATTACCTGTAGCATAATAGATCGGAACGGAGACGGAAATGCCTTCGGGTATATTATGTATGGCGATGGCACAGGCAATAGGTATAGCAATGTTTATATCCTTCAATGCTGCAAGAAACGTAACCATACCTTCCGGGAAATTGTGTATTGCCAGCACCAAGGCTGTCACTACATCGACGCGTAATAATTGAGGCTTTATTTCAGTCTTTCGTTCTTCCTTTAAGCTCATTTCTTCCACCCGATGCATTTCGTGTGGATTTTCGTAGTGAGGAATTAGCTTATCAATAAGTAGAATCAATACGATTCCCCCGAAAAAAGAAAGTGTGGAATGAAGAGTTCCGTCGTCCTTGCCATGTATATTGGCAAGAGTCTGCAAAGAAGAGGCAAACAGATTGGCGAAAGACATATAAATCATTACTGCTGTTGAAAATCCCAATGAAAGAGAAAGGAATGAAGTATTGGTGCGCTTAGCAAAAAATGCAATCGCACTGCCTATCCCTGTGGATATACCGGCAAACGATGTTAGGAAAAATGCTATAAGTACTGGTTGAGACATGGCTATGATGGATTGGAAGTTAGTGCGTCAAAAGAGAACAAAAGTTTGTTTTGTTCAGAAGCAAAGCGAGCCGCTCTTTGCAGGCGGCTCGCTCGGTAGGAGAAACAGTTAGATTTAGAAATAAGACGTTTCATGCTTTTGGCAACTAAGTTTAGTTCGGTCAGTCTGCGGATGTACGATGTTGGTACTTTGATCTTTCGTCCCAATAATTTCTTTGGGCAAAACCTTTCCGATACGGGAGACTGCCCTGCTTTGCGTAACCCATGACTCCTCGCAGAAGAAAAGCCCGTTGACTCCTTGTACGAGTGTTAATTCGTCGTTGCTGATGATGTTGATGATACTCATATGCTGATTATTATTTAGTGATTCTTCTGGAATGACTCGGCGTTCCAACTCCTGCATCAAACGAAACGCTGCCTGACAAGATTGCAGCATCTGTCCATGCAGGCTATAGGTGTGGAGTCGAGCAGAAGGTAGCTGATGCCTATTGTCTCGGAATCAAATACAAAAGAGATTCGATTGTTTACAATCGTACAATCATTTCCGCAAGGCTTGCATTGCAGACAAGACGAGAAACGGATGTTTTGATTAGTTATCTCTTGACAGACAGGATGTTTCAATAGTTCTGCCTTCATCTTTCATTCTTTACATTCATGAGTTTCTTCCATCCTCCCGTGCTAAAGCGAATATACTCACTGATGAAACACTCTATCTCTTCGCAGGAAAGTTCCTTATGTTGCACCACCTCTTTCATCATATTAATCCACCAAGAGCAGGTGAAGTGCATGAAGAACGGAGAAATATCGGTATGTAGTTCCGGATGGAGTCTTCTCATCTTTTCCATATATTCCATCCCTATTGTGGCACTCTTCTCAATCCACTCTTCCAAATAATCTTTGAGGCGAGAATGCTGCGTAGAGAAAAACAGCAAATTTAATTCACTTCGGTAACGAGTTATAATGCCCATAAGCTCCTGCAAAGATGCACGATGATATTCATCTGAGATAAATATGTCAAGGGAGAAATTCTCCGGTCGGTTGTGATCTTCCAGCATCCTGTACATAGCAGCCAAAAGAGGACGCAACACATCAACCAGTAAATCGTCCTTACAGGGATAGTAATTGTATATATTGCTCAGACCAATGCCCGACAACTTAGAAATCTCACGCATAGACACCGACTTGAAGCCCTTTTCGAAAAAAGCTTTCTGCGCTGTTTCCAGCAATAGCTTACGTATATAATCCTTCGTTGTTTGCATAGGTCAGAACATAATTCTTTATTTTATAACGCAAAATTAGTCACATATTTTTTCGGTTGCAATACCTTAAAATGATGATTTTTTTACTTACCATTCCCCATTTATGGTAATTCAGCAAATGAAATTTATAACTTTCAATATGCTACTCCTAATCATATCAAAGCTACAAATACTCACTTATTTACAATCTCTAGCACTCACTTTTTTTTGTTTACTTTTGTCTGTAAACCGCTACTGACGTCATTAAATACATAGTAATATGAGCAAAAAAATCAAAGACCAAGAAGTTCTTTTGGTCAAAGATCAGAAGGACGATAGCCTCCGAGCCGTAGTCGGAGCAGATGGGAAAAGCGGACTGAAGTTGCATTCTTTCAAAGTCTCCTTTGAGAGTGTCGTTGCCAGCGTGCATGTATACCAATAGACGATTACTCACTACCAATATAAGGAAAAGTTGCATGCAAATGAAATTTATCATACGCCATGCAACTTTGGAGCCAATTCATAAGAAGAGGAGCTAACGGAGAAAAAGAACTTTTTCAGTGCCCTCAGATTTCGGGCTTCCTTTTTTATTTACCTTCAACAACTCCAAATATTCTTATTACATCAATCTTCGATAGTACATACACTTACACGGTTCCAATCCGGTTCGGTAAACATGTCACCTACTCCCTGATCTTCGGCAGTAATACGAGACGTATTAATCTTGTATTTATTAACAAGGATTGTTTTTACAGCTTCTGCACGTGCGGTAGCAATTTTTGCGTTGATCTCAACATTGCCTTCTGGAGAAGCGTACCCTTTAATAATGACTTTTGAATCGGGATATTTCTTCATGTAGGAGGCTACACGTTCCACATTCGGTAGCTGTGATGCATCCACTGATGAGCGACCTTGTCTGAAAGTAATGATAGATTCCGGAACGCGGGCAGTCTTGACTACTGTTTCAATGGGAACGACCTTTGTACGACATTCTTCCAACTCTTTATGCAAACCGCTAATTCTTTGGTTAGCATTGTTTAGTTCTCTGTCACGACTGCCCACCTGTTCGCGAAGTGCATTAATAGCAACATTCAAATCATCAATTTCGCTCTGATTGTAGACTTTTACTTTAGTAAAGTAATGATTCCCAGTACTCATCTTGAAGTGATAAGTCAATCCGGCAGTCAGTTCAAATGTTGCATTGTTTGCATTGAAACGACTCTTTGCCTGATTAAAATCACCTTGCATATCATATACGATAGCGGGCTTAATTCCCAATGTCCATGCTTTTGTTTCACCGAGGTTGAAATTAAGATTCAATCCGAGACGGGTAGACCATGAATTGTCATCTCCTTTACCATTTACATAATAATGCAACCACCCCATTCCGGCAATAGCTTCTATCTCAAACAAACGAGGTTTGCCCCGATAGCTTGCAAATAGATTTATTAAGTTAATTTTACTTAACAAGCTGACATCTAAAACATCAAAAGCTGTTTTACTCGGAGTTGTATTGATATATCCCATTCCCTGAAATTCCAAACCGAAAACTAGGAGTTAATTGTTTGGATATTCCAACTCCGAAACCGGGACGCATCCCTTTAAAGAAAGAGGCGTGAGTGAGAGGGGTAACTGTTCCTGCATTCACTCCTACAGACCAATTGTCCATAAACTTTGTTCCTTCTACAACTGATTGGGCATTTACAATAAATGTTCCCAAAGTAAAAACTAATAAAATAGCAATTTTCTTCATAATCTATTGTTTTATTTTTTTCGAATGCAAAAGTAAAAAGATTGCAGAGCTTTTTAGTTGTAGGACAAAAGAATAAATCTAATACATTGATTTTTATTTTACTTATAATCAGTAGTTTGCAAAAATGGTTCAATTAATAATCTAACACATATCTAACACCCTTGATAAAATTCAAAAAAGCACTTACACTTACACCTTTAGGGTAGTCAAGTTTATTTTTTAACAACAACGAGTGAACTGATACTTTTACTCTGAATAGCAATAACTTACTGCTATTTTGTACTATTACGATTATACATATTATATAATATGCTAATAAGCAATTATATATTGTTAGGCCCAATAAAAAATATATATAAATAGCGAGCGATAATCATATAAGTTAAAGAATAATTTATATTGGTAAAATATTCCTAATCGCCCATGCAAAAAATAAAACACATTATTATATTCGCAATATGAAATGTAAGATTATAATTGGACTATCAGCTATTCTCTATTTTACAGGTTGTTATAACAGGGAACAGACCCCTCGCCTTAGTGAGGCTGAAAAGCTAATGCAGAACAACCCGGATAGTGCATTAGCAATACTACAAAAACTCAAACCAGAAGGCAACCGGGCTGAACAGGCCAGATATGCATTGCTCTATTCCGAAGCTTTGGAAAAAAAACAAATGAAAGTTACTGACGATTCATTGATCCGCCAGGCTTGGCAATATTATAAACATTACCCCAAAGATTTACGTCACCAGTGTAAAACTCTATATTATTGGGGAAGAATTAAATTACGCACAGGTGATAAACCTGGAGCATTACGTCTTTTTCTCAAAATAGAAGAGAAACTGACAGATACCGATGAATCTTATTACAAAGGGCTTTTATACAGACAGATCGGTGAAGTATATTATAAACAAATGAACTACAGCCGGGCATATCATTATTTCCACGAAGCCAGAAATAATTTCCGCCAATCGGGTGATATCCAGGAGGAGACAAAGGCAACCCTTGACATGGCAGCCGCTACTTTTCACTCAAAAGATATAGAAAAAGCAATAAGGCTGTATTCGGCGGCTCTTGACTTGGCCGATGAACATAATAACAGTAATCTGATAGAAGTCAGCCTTACTAATCTTGCATCACTATATGTGATATCCAAACGGCATATATCCAATGACCTGTTACAGCGAATCGAACTTTCCGCCCGACAGGATACGGTATATGGATATCACACATTGACAGATGTAAGTCTTTTGAAGAATCATATAGACAGTGCACGGTATTATCTGGAGCTTGCAAAGGCGCACACTACTGATATTTGCGACATGGCAGAACTACAATACACTGCATACCATATCGAAGCGCAGGCTAAAAATTTTGAAAAAGCAACGGACAATGTACATCGCTATATCTACTTGAACGATTCAATAATGCGCTCAAACATGCAATTCTCCGCCGGTATGGTCGAGCGGGACTATTTTAAAGAGCGAACAAAATTCGCCCAATACAGAATGAAAAACCGGACTGTCTGGGAAATAGCTATAGCAGCCGCTACCTTTTTTATTATTGGAATTGCCTGGTATATCGTCCGCCAACGTTTACGCATGCAACGTGATCGTACCAACCATTATTTGTTATTGACAGAGAAAGCCAATTCCGAGTACAAGGCTCTTACTGAACGCGTGAAAGAACAGCAGACTACGGAAAGTTATTTAAGAGGATTGGCTGCTTCACGCTTTGACATTGTCGATAAACTTGGAAAGACCTACTATGAACGTGAAAATACAACATCGCAACAGTCAGTCATATTTAATGAAGTAAAGCAGATAATTACAGATTTTGCAGAAAGCAATGAAATACTGCAAGAATTGGAAAAAATCGTAAACACTTGTCATGACAATGCCATGTACAAGCTCAAGGAAGATTTTCCGACCATGAAAACTTCTGACACCAGGCTGTTATGCTATATTTTTGTAGGATTCTCACCACAAGTAATTAGCTTATTCATGAAGGATACGGTGGCTAACGTATATGCTCGAAAATCACGGCTCAAATCACGTATCAAATCTGCAAAAATAGTAAATAAAGAACTGTTTTTAAATCTTTTGGGATAAAACGGTACATTATTTACGGTAATATATTTTTGACAGGTAAAGGCGCATTTCAGTAATTATATGGATAAAACAAGGAATATGCTTGGCGAGATGAAATAACTATACACAATCCATCTTATAAGTTGTGATCAAGAAAAACAATATCAAAACAGATTTGAACAGTCTTCTTAAAAAGGCAAACAATCTACTTTTGCTTATATATTTGGAGAAGTAGCTAATTTGAAACATAATGCTTTAAATATATCTGACGGATACAATTCAGGAACAGATAACAGTTTATTTTTTTATTATATAAGAACATGCAAAAAAAGAATTTATTCGGAATACTTATTTTAATTGCTTATTTCGCTTCCTGTAATCAAATACATAAAACCCACTATGAGAATGGATGGTATCACATCCTATCACAGCAAAAAGACAGTATTGCTAAAGAGTCTATTGTAACAGTAAAAGATTTTGTTTCGTTACGAATGGATTCTGATGAAAATGGGACATGCGTAATTGTGGGGCAAATAAGCAAGCATAAACTAAAAAAATGGGCAAAAGAAACAGAAAAGGCAATTGGCAAACATATAGCTTTTGTACTTGACGATACGGTAATCACAAATCCAAAGGTGAATGCAAGAATTGAAAACGGTGTTTTTCAAATATCGTTACCTCATGGCTACGATTTAAAAAACATATATAATAAAATTAGGAAAGAGAAAATAGATTCTATTGAAAGTATATTCAAAGGTTGGGAGAAAGATTCCATCTATTACTCATCCAAAGAGAAAGCCGATTCAATTGTGTTTGCGATAGACTACTGGGAGGCTTCTGAATGGGTGGATATGTCGGTCAATCCCGAAGATCATTATTGGTGGGGAGATTTAGATACTGCCACCTACAGCAAATTAGAATCTGCCTTATGCGAAGAAATTGCCAAGCCAAATTTCAGCAGCCGTGCAGAAGATTATATGAAGTTGGATACATATAAGAGGTACAAGGCGTATCTTTGCGAAAATGCAGACTATATTAATCTCATGTTTCAAGGTTTCTTGTTTACAGAACCGGCTACCGGACTATGCGGGTTTCTAGTGGATGATATAGTGAGAAGCCGATATCCCACTGCCCCAAGTATTCGGGTAATGACCTTAAAGATAGATAACCAAGATGACGAGATGTTCGCCAAGTTGAAATATCAGAAAGCTATTTGGCGGTTGATGAATAAAGAAAGAGATGCGAAGAGTAACAAGCAATGAGAATGGTAGCTATGAGTAATTTGAAAAACAAAGTATTAACAGCAATGGGTATCATAAAATACTCATTTGGTTTCTGACGATTATTCCTGTCGGTATTCCTTTATGTGCTATTATTGGGCTTATGTATGGTATTAAAAATAAAGATACAATATTTACCAAATGCTCTGCCGTAGCTTTATTTGTTGGAATAGCTTGTATTGTTTATACTCTATTAGTTATAAAATCTACGTAGATTGAAATATTTACCAAATATGTGAATAAAAGATTATCAATAAATATAGGGAAACAAACCAAAGGTGTATGGATATAAATAAGGTTATTAATGATGTCTTCAAAATTGTACTAAATATTTTATTTGTATTTACAAAGAGTTATTTGACAACATAGCACCGCAAATCGCTGAAATTTGCACGGTTGCTAATTCGTTACCTCTATTTCTCAAATACTCTGCTAAAAGTTTATTCTTCAATCGGTTAAATCCAACCGATGAAAATCTAAAATAAAAATACACGATAAAGATATAAAAGAAATCGTGTTTTGTTTAGGTAGATTTTACACCGCTCGATATGCTTAAAAATTATCGTCAAAGTTGTAACGAATAAATCAGCAGCTTCCATACTCTGTTCACTTTCTTGGGAATAACCCAACAGATGCTTGACATCCTCTCCTTTTTTTTTGGGGGGGGGTAAAAGTTATTTTTTTCTCCTGAAAATAAAATGGCCTTGGTAGTCTTGAAGTCCTATATCAACTTTTCATATTCATAACTGATTAAATATTTAACTAGTAATATTCGTTACCAGTTATTTAGTGGTGTTCAGATTGCCCCTCTTCATTCACTAACCAATCCTAAATCGTTAATGTGATTCGTCAGTAATTAGCAAATTTCCTTAATATTTAGTCCCTCCAGACTATTATTAAGGCAAGAAAAAACAAATCCGTTTAATTCGGAGGCAAAGTCAACAGTATACAGATAGATGAAATCTCCTTTATAGAACATATCTCCTTTACGGCTTTTAACGAAGTAATACATTTGAAAGACTGTATTCATTTACAACAACTGATCAAAGTTAGGATTAAGGTACTTGCTGCGGATTCAAGCTACACTAATAATATCAATTTAAAAAGTTTTACAAAATACTTCTTTAAGTACAAGGTCTGAGCTATCTAAATTGCTCCATTTCGTAAGATTTGATGGTCAGAACTCAGCCATGAAAGTGCTACCAGATTGAAAGGAAGTTTTAAAATGTAGAAATAATATTATTTACAGACCAGAATAAAAAGCCAGAAACAGGGAAGTGGAAATATTTTGGATTTTCTTTGGAGTACATACGTTCAATGCGGTATGTATGATTGAAAAGGTCACGAAGAAAAAAAAAGAACGGCAGCATAATCTGACTAAAATAAGAGGAGAGAGTGGGTGAACTTCACCTAAAAATGAGGTATATAATGCATGGATGGAAAAAATAGGAATATGTAAATGATATTCTATAAAAAATGGAAGACTGGGGCTTTTCGAAAAAATGAAGAGAAAAAAAATTATATAAAGTGTTTTTTTTATTAACTTATAGGAAAGAACATCTTATGAAAGAGAATCAATTTATTTTTCAAATCATTCGTATTTGTTTGTGTCATAAAAAGTCTTAAAACAAAGTTTATTTGAATATTAGATACTCATTATATCTTTGTGCCTTCAAACAAAGAGTACATTAAATCAGAACAAACAGCCGTTTGCACGAGCATTGAATTTAACTTTATAATAAATCTAGCTGTGTGGTGAGAGATGAGACTGCTAGCGAGATAATCTATTTATTAGAACTTAAGTGCCCCTATTGCATGAGTGAATGTTCAAGAGTATGGCCTGAATGATATCAAATGAGTACAGAAAGCGACTCGAAACGATATGGAAGATAGCTATATGATACCCTCTAAAAGTAAATCTATCAAGAGACGTCAGACGTTTATGACAATGTTTTTTTAACAATACGATGTCACAACACATAGCTTTTGTAGATGAGTTATTTTAAGATAATATTGGTGACAACAACCGACTTTTGTATGGTACCTCATTTCAATATCCTTAAGTTCGTCAGTATCCCCTCGGAAAACGTTTTGTCGTGGACTTGCGAGTACCTATCTCTTGCTGTTCAAGAAATCTTGTGCTATAGAAGATTTATTGTGTATGGTTTGAACACACGTTTTTGATCATCCACAATTATAGTTGAGTGATACCACCTTCAACTTGTAAAAAGAATGTTCCGTTTGTTGGATAAAATACTTTTTGAATTGGCCATCCTTTCTTGATTTTTATAGAATATGCTAAAAATACATTCAATTTTTACTTTGAATGGCTCATTCACTAATTAAGAATAATATTATAGGGAATATATGGTATTTGTGAAATATCATAAAAAGGGTCTTTTTCAAACACTGTTAGGGATACTGTAACAGTCGGTGTTATAATAGTGTATCACTCTATTATGAAGATTGACCATATAATCAGAATTAGCAATGTGAAACATATTTTTTTAAGTTTGATATTGGAATAATATTGTTTTTTTATGCTTTTCGAACAGATGTTAGTTCAATGTGAGATAAAATAATGTTTCATAACACTAAGGTGTTGATTGTTAGATGTATATGAATTGAGGTGTTAGATTTTTAAAATCATTTTATAATTCAAATACAATTTCGCTTTATTATTTTTGCTGGCAAAGAAAAAGTAAGAAAAATCTGACTTTTTTATTTATGAGTACTCATTAGCATTTTATCTATTAATTTAAATTTATCAAAAATGAAAACTAAACCTTTTTTAAAATCGATGGCATTAGTGATTTGTTGCTTAACTTCTTTTGTATTGGTATCATGTGATAAGGATGATGATAAGCCCAATTTAAAAATCAGTCCTAATAAAGTAGAAGTTGCAGTTGGTAAAACGGTTACTGTGTCTGTTAGTAATGGTACTGCACCATATACGACGAAATCAAGTGATGCAAAAATCGCAGTTGCGAAATCAGATAAAAATGCGATTGTAATTACCGGTGTAAAAGATGGTTCAGCAATGATAACTATTACGGACCGGAAGGGAGTTACAGGAAAAGTTGCTGTAACTGTAAGAACTGTAAAAGAGACCCCAAAAACTCCAAAAGGACTGGATTTTGATAAACAATCTATTACTGTGAGTGTTGGAAAAGATGGTATAGTAACAGTAAAAGGTGGTGCACAGCCATATTCTGCCGTTGCGAAAGATGTCAATATTGCTACGGTATCAGTCAAGGAAAATAAAGTCAACATAAGAGGAGTTAAGGCAGGAAAAACTACTATTACAGTTACAGATAAGGATAAGAAAACGGGAACTATCAATGTGACGGTTAAATAGTTTTCTTTTTTTTCTAATTTTATTGTAATGCATAGCGAGTGAGACGAAGATAATTTCGTTATATACTGCTATGCATTTACAATAAGTCTTTGTATATAATGATCTTGCGAGTTATAATTAACCTCAAATTATATGTTAAATATTTTAAATTATGAAATTGATTAAATTGCATTTATTGGTAGCAGCCATGATAATAGTAACATCAGGCTGTGTTGGATCTGGGAAGAAATATAAACAACAAGAAAATAGTGCTGCCGGAGTAGTGGATAGCAAAAACAAAGATTGTTATGGCACCTATGAAGGCATATTACCTTGTGCCGACTGTGGTGGCATCAAAACGACATTGAAAATTAATAGTGATGCAACTTATGATTTGCGGAGTGAGTATCTGGGTGAGGAGAATGGTATTTTTGAAGAGAGCGGTGTATATAATATGATAGGCGAAAACATCATTGAACTGGTTACTCCTTCATCGGGTGCCAAAACATATTATAAAGTTCTCGACGACGCAGTGGTCTTGTCTGACAGTACGGAAATCTTCAACAATAGCGGGCGGCTCGCAGCACAATATATATTGAAAAGACAGTAATGTTTATGTGTGATAGGACATGTGATTTGTTTAAGGTAGGAAATTTTAACATAAAAAGGTGCCTATTATTTCTTGTCTGTATAATGTTATTAGTTGCTTGTGGTGAGAATGATCCGATTGAATCCCGGAATCGACATCCCAGGCAACAGGAAGAATCTCATAGTGAACAATCCGGATCAGTTCCCGCTGTGGCTAAAGAGGATGTTGCAGCTTATTTTAGATTTGATATGTCTAGAGATATAAATGTTGCGTTAGGACTTGTTGAAGCACAGAAAGAGACGCTGCAGATAAACGGGAAAATGATAAAAATAACTGAGGCTGTAGTGAAAAGGAAAGATTATCAAAAAGGCTCATTTGTGCTATATGTTACAGGCACGGTAAATGGTTCACCTTTTAAGAATGAATTCACTTTTACCGGCTTTGTGAGCAAACCTGACGATTATCAAATGGTTAATGGTGCACAAGCTGAGTGGAAAGCAAATGCTGATTATTATGCAAAGCTTGATTTTGATAGCTTTTACAGATTACATAAAGTGAACATGTTTACAATTGAGAATTTAGGCCGGTTAGTGGACTTTTATTCTATAAATGTAGGGGGAGAAAAATATCTTTTTACTCTGGAAGATCTTGAGAAGACGGTTCTTGAAGATATAAAATATGAGCAAAATCAGCTTTCTTTCTATCTTAGGTACAATAATAGTAGGTCTAAAAAAAGAATATCACTTCTGTTTGACAAGAATAAATATTATGAAGGAAAGGTTACTGTAAATACAGATTTTATAAAACAGAAGTATATGAGAGGGATATATGAAAATCCATCTCTATTTAATGGTCACATTTTTTCATATGATGAAAGTGCGTATGCTGTGGAAATCAGTACAACTCTGAAAGAAAAAAGCGACACAGGCAACATGCTTACACTACATTTAAGCATGTATGCAAAGGGTAATGGTGGCTTGTTGCTTGCAGAATTTGATAAAATATTCACCGGTTTTAAACCCTTAAGTGAATTGAAGAATGAGTTGATAGCCTACTCAACACCGGATTTGCATGAGTTTGTGAAAAATAAACTTAAGAATAGTAATTATGGTGATGTGAAAAATAAGTTTTCCAATTCTATAGATAGATGGATACAGTATGTGGAATTTGTAATTAAGGATCATGATTCATTGCAATGGGAAAAGAATAAATGGAGCAAGAACGTCTTGAATGGTCTCTTTTCTTCTGTAAAGGATATATATTTGGATAATGTAAGATTTGAACTTAACTCCGCCCAATTAAAGGAGATTGGCGGAAAGCGTTTTTTGTATATTGTTTTTCAAATGATTGGTGCTAATGATTTGGTATTGACGAGTGACGCTATTCTTTTTAATATGTCCATACACATACCTTCTTCGTTATAAAATGATTTGTGACAAATTGATCCGGTCCAATATTGTGTTTATATTTAAATTGAAATTCACAATGATATCTAAGACAAAAATATTCCTTTTTTTTCTTGCAAGAGCTTTATTTATTAATGCACAACAATAAGAAAAAAAGAGGAAGTAAAAAATGATTCCGTTTACTAACTTCAGGAGGGTAGTAGTAGCCTCTCTCGACCAATAAATATAAAAAAATCTTTCTATTGGAATGAAGACAAGATAAAAGCTGGCATATCTGTACAAGGAAATTGGCGTAACCAAAACTTTCCAGGTACACTTCCGCAAAGAAAGAATATGGTAACCGGAACATTTGAACGCGATTTCGACATCAATCCTTTCTCTTATGCTTTGGGAATGAGCCGTACTTTGCGTCCTCGAAATATCAACGTGAACTGAAGTATTATCGTAACAATTGGACACCGTTCAATTTTAAACGAATTTAAAAACAATTATATGAGAATCGAAGTACTTGATTTTAAAATAATAATGCTCATCGGTCAAAACTTATCAAGAGATCATTACTGAATATTTTCTGGGAGAAGAATCATTTTGGTTTTAGGGGGCATCTTACACAGGCCCTCCAATATGAACAGGAATAAAAATAGGAAGATTTATTATAGCCTGTTATCATACAGCCGGTAACGATGTGTCGATTTATTTGATTCCCATATCAAAATAATCGGGACAATATATTTAATCGTACTTGATCGTAAAATCATCATTTATAGGTATTGCGTACAATTATGCAATCTGCTATCTTTACAACCTAATGGATAATGCAAGAAAAAAGCGGAAATACAGAGCCATAGTGGCATGCTTATTGTTGCTGACTATGATGCCTTTCTTCTTTGTGAAAGCCTTTCATGTTCACAAAGAAGATTTATGTATATCTCATGATGAGCAACAATCTTCCCATCATGATTCTGCCGATAAATGTGCTATCTGCCTGTTCACTTTATCTTCATTTACCGAAGCCGAGAGCTTTGAGTACAATTGCGTTCAGACAGAGAACCCCGTTGAATATCTTATCCAAAAGGAGAAGGACATTACTGTTACTTTTCCCCTATTGTCTCTCCGCGCTCCTCCTGTCCAACTATTACAATCCCTCTCATGGGTTGCATGCATTATAAGATGACATGTGAAAGAGGGATGCTGTGCCCTTTGGTTATCTTAAACAATTTATAACTTCATTACAATTTTCGTAAAGTATGACATTTCATGCATATTTCCAATATGTGTGTCTATTCATTGTCTGGCTGTGTGCAATATCTCCTACAAGGATGTATGCACAGAAATACCGACAGCAATCAGATACACATAGGACACTGTTGGTTGTAGATAAGGAAACCGGACGTCCGATTGAAGGAGCTTACATCTTATTGGAGAATCAACCCCTTGCCAGTTCAACCGGAGGAAGAATCATTATCCCTTGGAAGACAAATTCCAAGGATACAGTTCTTGTACAGAGTTTGGGCTACAAATCTCAATATATATATTTGAGTGAGGCATTCAAAAAGGTGAATATTCAAACAGTATATCTTTATCCGGAGATAAAAATTCTGGAAGAAGTCATTATTACCGGTGAGTGCTCCGGAGTGACTCGGAATACGGTAAGCAACAACCTTACTTCCTTCGCAATCAATCGCGCATTGGGAACTTCTCTCACCTCTCTGCTTGAACAGGTCAGTGGCGTAAGTTCCATCAGTACGGGGACGACAGTTGCCAAACCTGTCATCCAAGGAATGTATGGCAACCGGATATTAATCATAAACAATGGTTCCCGCCAGACAGGCCAACAATGGGGAGTTGATCATGCTCCTGAAGTGGATATGAACGGAAACGCTTCCATTCGGGTGATAAAAGGTTCTGACGCGGTACGATATGGTTCAGAAGCTTTGGGAGGAATTATTGTCATGGAACAGGCTCCCTTACCCTTCCGGAAGAAGGCCTTGAAAGGAAAGACTTCCATACTTTATGGAAGTAATGGTCACCGTTATGTGCTGACCGGACAGTTGGAAGGCACTTTCCCTTTTCTCCGTGACCTTGCCTGGCGAGTACAGGGGACATATTCAAATTCCGGAGACCGTTCCACCGCAAACTATCTTCTAAATAACACTGGAGCCAGAGAACATCATACCTCCGCTTTACTCGGCTATGACCGTGGACGTTTAAGAATAGAAGGATTCTACAGTCACTTTTACAACCGGACGGGAGTAATGTTCAGTGCCCAGATGGGAAGTGAAGATCTGCTGGCAGAACGTATCCGATTGGGACGTCCCCTGTACACAGATCCTTTCACGCGAAGTATCGCATACCCATATCAAAAAGTTACCCATCAGACAGCCATTGGTAAAATGAAGTTCAGTATGCGGAACGCAGGAAATCTTTACTGGCAAAGTTCCTGGCAGAAGGACGACCGACAGGAAAACCGCATCCGGCGTCTGGGTTCCGACATTCCAGCTGTTTCCCTGCACTTAAACTCATTACAAAACTCTCTCTGCTGGAAATTGAATTATAATTCATGGCAAACAGAGGTTGGGGGACAAATTATGTTCATTGATAATCACAGTCAGGCAGGAACAGGTATTGTTCCCGTTATTCCCAACTATACGGAGACACAGATGGGAATATATGGTATCGGGAAGTATAATTACAGTAAAGGAGGAATTGAAGCAGGTATTCGTTTTGACGGACAGGAAACCCGTGCCAGTGGTTATGACTGGACAGGAAGTCTCTATGGAGGAACAAGAAAGTTCAATAACGTATCATACAGTCTGGGAGGTCATCATCATTTCTCTGACCAATGGAAGCTCACCACTAATTTCGGGCTGGCCTGGAGAGCTCCTCACGTGTATGAATTATATAGCAACGGAAATGAACTCGGATCCGGAATGTTTGTCAAAGGAGATTCTACCATGCACTCCGAAAGGAGCTATAAATGGATATCTTCCATCAGTTACAGCAATAAGGTATTCAGTGCCCGAATGGACGGTTACCTGCAATGGATAAGCGGCTATATCTATGATGAACCGAAGAAAGAAACCATCACTGTTATTTCGGGGGTATACCCTGTATTCCAATACAAACAGACCCCGGCTTTCTTTCGCGGAATGGATTTTGACTTTCACTTCATGCCCATAAATTCATGGGATTATCACCTGATTGCTTCTTTTATACGGGCAAATGAACAGACGACAGGAAATTACCTTCCTTATATCCCCTCTTCCCGTTTCAGCCATGACCTCTCATGGCTTCACGAAACCAAATCGCATTCCAAATTACGTTTGAGTATCAGACATCGATTCGTGGCAAAACAGACCCGGTTTGACTCGAATACGGATCTTATTCCCTATACCCCTCCGGCATACCACCTCTTGGGGTTCGCTGCTAGCTTTGAGTGTCCTGTAAAATACGGATACAAACTACAATTCATGATAGCGGCAGACAATATCTTGAACAAAGAATATAAAGAATACACTAACCGTTCACGCTACTATGCACATGACATGGGATCTGATGTACGTTGTGTAGTGAACTGGAGTTTTTGATTTATAACAATTATTATTAACCAAATAAATAAAAAATGAAAACAAATGTATGTAAAATCGCATTGATGTTCCTGATAGGAACAGCTCTTTCGTTGTTGTTCAATTCATGCAGTAAAGATCCTGTAATTCCTGAAAATGAGACAGATAATAAATTGCATGAAGATCCTTCCAAAATGACTATCCGTCTTGTGGAATGTCACCTGCATGCAGACTGGAATGAAATACAGAAAGTCGGTGGACCTCACCAGAATCCGGAATCTCCGGCCAAGCACATGAAACGTATTCAGGAAATAACTTATGAGCTGAAAGCCGGCAAGGGTTGGAGGCTTGCCGAAGGCAGTCAAAGCAAGTTCTACGTGCAGAAAAATGGAGACTACTATACTTATGGGAAATACACCCCGGCTCCCGTTTATTTGATGTTCATCTATTACTATAACGCCAAAGGAGATTTGATGAACAGCCAGTTTATAGAAAACGGGCAGGATAATATTCATCAACATTTCTTCACGCCTGAAAATGTAAAACCCACATTTGACGGTCAGCCGGAAGCCGATGACAATGAACCGCAGAAATTGGTGGATTATCTTTATGTGGACACTACCCCCTGGGACAAGACCAAACATAGCAAGGAAGCTGAAATAACAGGAGACAGTAACCCGATAGGTTTGAAAGGAGTTATCCGTTTTTTGAAAGACCGTAAGGAATTCGACCTGAAAATTCGTCTTTATCACGGCTACAAATCCAAGGGCAATCCGGAAACAGGTACTTTTGATCCGTTCTATAAACCTTCCGGAATATTGATCCAGCGTGGTACATGGGATATCAACCTAAACATTCCGGTAGTGGTGTTCTGGAGCCGTGAAGAGACTGTGGGGGTAGACGAAGACACGAACCCCGAAGGGGTGGAAGAAGACGGGCTTGATGAAAAAAGTAATCGTGCCATACATTCAATTATGGGAACCTTCAATCTTACATGGAAAGAAGCGCTTGAAGAGTTTATAATTTACACTTATAAGTCAGGGGATGTGGAAGCCGGAGCGATTTGGCTTTGAAAATCGGTTTGGACTGCCATAAGTAACCATAAAACTGCCTGTTGTGACATTGGTGCCGGTATTGTTTCAACAGGCAGTTGTTCCTGTTAAACCGTTTCATCTTTTTTTGCAAGAATGAAACGGAAACAAGTGCCATTCGGCAGTGTCTCCAATGAGAACTGCCATAGGGCATTGAAAAGAAAATCATCTCGTGTTATAAACGATTAAATTCATGCTGTTTATTAGAATATTCAATATATTGTGAGATAATGAGTCATAATATTGTAAGATTATAAGAGGATTTGATTCTATGAATATCAGGAAATGGTTATTTACAATTCACATTTAAGATAAAATAGAGATTTTACAATGGAAGGCTATAATAAAAAAGTAATAATGAGTTATTGGACAATTTGCAGGATGAAAACAACGAAAAAAATCTACGTAAAGGTTAGCATTATCTTTTTATTGGGAGGAATTTTACTTTTTTCTTCATGCGAGAAGGAGGAAAATCAAAAGATAGAAGCCAACCGGAAAACATTATTCATGTATTTGCCATGGTCCTCAAATTTGACGAACTATTTTTATAATAACATATCTGACCTGGAAAAATGTATAACGAAAATAGGGCTGAACAATGAGAAAGTAATTGTTTTTATTTCTACCGGTAGTACGGAGGCCATGATGTTTGAAATTGTGTCTTCTCACGGGAGATGTAAACGTGAAATACTTAAAAAATATAAGTCTCCGCCTTTTACGACAATCGATGGGATAACAGCAATTTTAAATGATGTAAAGGCATTTGCTCCGGCTTCTGTTTATACCATGATTATAGGATGTCACGGTATGGGATGGCTTCCTGTTTATGAGATGAAAGTGCGTTCCGCACCTCACATGAAAATGCATTGGGAATATCAGGGTGTTCCATTGACACGTTATTTTGGAGGACTGACCGCCGAATACCAAACAGATATAAAATCTCTAGCCTCCGGTATTGCTAATGCAGGCATGAAAATGGAATATATTCTATTTGATGACTGTTATATGTCATCTATAGAGGTTGCCTATGAATTAAAGGATGTTACAAAATATTTGATTGGTTCTACCAGTGAGATGATGGCATACGGAATGCCTTATGCCGCTATTGGGGAATATTTACTGGGGAATCCCGATTATCAATCGGGATGTGAAGAATTTTACAATTTTTATTCAACCTATGAAATAATGCCTTGTGGGACATTAGCAGTAACGGACTGTTCAGAACTGGAGAATATGGCAGCCATCATAAAAAGTATCAATAGTAAATATTCTTTTGACAAATCCCTGAGGGGAACAATCCAACGTTTAGATGGTTATACTCCTGTAATATTTTATGATTTTGCAGATTATATAACCTCACTCTGTAACGATCCTATATTATTAAACCAATTTAGAGAGCAGCTAAATCATCTTGTTCCATATAAAACCCATACAAAAAATTTCTACACTATGGCCAAAGGTATTATTCCTATCAATACATTTTCCGGTATAACAACATCCGATCCGAGTGACAATCCTATGACTGTGCTGAAAGAAAATACATTATGGTATAAAGCAGCGCATAATTAAAGTTGATAATAAGATGAAGAATACTAAACTCCCAAGCCTGCATATTTTATAACTTTTTGGTTATTGTCTGTTTTTGGAAATGGTATATATAGGAATTGAGAACTATCATGCAGGGAATCATGCAAAAAAAGTATTTATGGTTTCTGTTGAGATACAAAGAATGTAATAATAATTATATTTCTTCTAATAAAAGCTTTCCGCATCGAAATGTGTTTGTTACTCCTAATATTCGCAATATGAAATATAAAATTATAATTGGACTATCAGCTATTCTCTATTTTACAGGTTGTTATAACAGGGAACAGACCCCTCGCCTTAGTGAGGCTGAAAAGCTAATGCAGAACAACCCGGATAGTGCATTAGCAATACTACAAAAACTCAAACCAGAAGGCAACCGGGCTGAACAGGCCAGATATGCATTGCTCTATTCCGAAGCTTTGGAAAAAAAACAAATGAAAGTTACTGACGATTCATTGATCCGCCAGGCTTGGCAATATTATAAACATTACCCCAAAGATTTACGTCACCAGTGTAAAACTCTATATTATTGGGGAAGAATTAAATTACGCACAGGTGATAAACTGGGAGCATTACGTCTTTTTCTCAAAATAGAAAAGAAACTGACAGATACCGATGAATCTTATTACAAAGGGCTTTTATACAGACAGATCGGTGAAGTATATTATAAACAAATGAACTACAGCCGGGCATATCATTATTTCCACGAAGCCAGAAATAATTTCCGCCAATCGGGTGATATCCAGGAGGAGACAAAGGCAACCCTTGACATGGCAGCCGCTACTTTTCACTCAAAAGATATAGAAAAAGCAATAAGGCTGTATTCGGCGGCTCTTGACTTGGCCGATGAACATAATAACAGTAATCTGATAGAAGTCAGCCTTACTAATCTTGCATCACTATATGTGATATCCAAACGGCATATATCCAATGACCTGTTACAGCGAATCGAACTTTCCGCCCGACAGGATACGGTATATGGATATCACACATTGACAGATGTAAGTCTTTTGAAGAATCATATAGACAGTGCACGGTATTATCTGGAGCTTGCAAAGGCGCACACTACTGATATTTGCGACATGGCAGAACTACAATACACTGCATACCATATCGAAGTGCAGGCTAAAAATTTTGAAAAAGCAACGGACAATGTACATCGCTATATCTACTTGAACGATTCAATAATGCGCTCAAACATGCAATTCTCCGCCGGTATGGTCGAGCGGGACTATTTTAAAGAGCGAACAAAATTCGCCCAATACAGAATGAAAAACCGGACTGTCTGGGAAATAGCTATAGCAGCCGCTACCTTTTTTATTATTGGAATTGCCTGGTATATCGTCCGCCAACGTTTACGCATGCAACGTGATCGTACCAACCATTATTTGTTATTGACAGAGAAAGCCAATTCCGAGTACAAGGCTCTTACTGAACGCGTGAAAAAACAGCAGACTACGGAAAGTTATTTAAGAGGATTGGCTGCTTCACGCTTTGACATTGTCGATAAACTTGGAAAGACCTACTATGAACGTGAAAATACAACATCGCAACAGTCAGTCATATTTAATGAAGTAAAGCAGATAATTACAGATTTTGCAGAAAACAATGGCATACTGCAAGAACTGGAAAAAATCGTAAACACTTGTCATGACAATGCCATGTACAAGCTCAAGGAAGATTTTCCAACTATGAAAGCTTCCGACACCAGGTTATTATGCTATATTTTTGTAGGATTTTCACCGCAAGTAATTAGCTTATTCATGAAGGATACGGTGGCTAATGTATACGCTCGCAAGTCACGGCTCAAATCACGTATTAAATCTACGGAAACAGCTAATAAAGAATTATTCTTAAGCCTTCTGGGATAGGTATTTCAACTTTATACTAGGTTCCAATGACTAATGCATCATCCGGTAATTAAATCTAGAATATGTTCAGATTGTTTTTGCCATAATACCGGAATGATGTAATTGTAGAATGGTTTTGTCATGGAGGTAAGCCATAACAGGTTTAATTCTCCTGGGAGGTATGTCCGGAAAGTATGAAGATGCTTTCATTATAATATCTGTTACTATTCCAGTCAATTGTCAGAAACTTATTGATTGCCCTATATTTTTTAAGGTTGTAAATCATCTGTTAGCGTCGTGTTAGAAAAATAAGAAGAACGAAGTCTTTATGTTTTTGTATTATAATGTTTTATGCAATGCGGACGTTAGATTTGTGGTTTCATTTTGTAACTCGTGATTTATGTGTTATTACTTTTGCAACTAGGAAAAACAAAACAGATGTGATAATATAAAACTGTTTCTTGTTCATTAAAATACTTCATTTTTACAGGTTGCACGTAGAATAAGAACAGTCTTATTATGATGACACAGCTTTTCATCCGTTTACTTTGGGTGCATGTTTTGTTTATCCACTTAAAGTTTGAGTTATCCTAGTTTGAATTATGAATTTGAATAGAAAAAAGTACTTTTTATGTTTTGCCTGTGTCTTGGCCTGCCTTGTGTATTCAGACAAGGTTTCCGCGCAGTTTTATTCTGTCAGAACCAATCTGGTGGGTTTAGGTACGGGGAATCTGAATGTGGAGGGTTCCATGGCTTTTTCCACGCATTGGTCCGCCCATCTTCCCGTACAGTACAATCCTTTCCGTCTTTGGGATGACGGCAAGCTTAAAAACTTCACAGTCCAGCCTGGTGTGCGTTATTGGATGCGCGAAACTTACGGAAGGGGTTGTTTTATCGGGCTCCACGGTGTGTTCTCCATATATAATGCGGGTGGTCTGTTCGGACATCGCTACCGTTACGAAGGCACAGCTTTCGGCGGCGGGCTTTCTGCGGGGCTGGTGCGCCCCCTTTCGCGTCGCTGGAATCTGGAGTTCGAACTGGGTCTCGGTGTTGTCTGGGCCGACTGGGAACGTTACCGTTGCGTGAACTGCGGTAAGCGTACCGGCAAGGGCTCCGGTGTCTATGTGACACCCACACGTACCGCCGTTAATCTGGTTTATCTTTTCTGAAACCATCTTATCTGTTGAAACAAGATATAAAAAGTTGAATGATGAATAAGTATCTCAAATCCCACATAACGGCCGCCGCTTTCTGCGCGGGAGTGTTACTGGCCGTGTCCTGTTCCACTTCCCGCGAACCGCGGACTATGCGGCTGTTTATGCAGTCCGGCCGTCCTAATATTTTTCTTCCCCACGAGGAGAGCGCACCTTCCGGAGTGCTTGCCGAACAGGTGGGGTTCACCACTTCTTCGGACACTCTTCCCGGTGAGTTCGAAGAGGTCTCCGACAGTACGGATGACGTATGGAAAACCATACACCTGGGCGGTGTTGACATCGTCGCTGCACGCACGGTCGTCAAGCAGGTCACCATGCGGGAAGGTTCCGTGCGTTTGGAATTCAATATCCATGTCCCTTCCCTCCTGATTGACAGTTGCTGGCGTGTCACACTCACCCCGATGCTCTGCACCTCTGACAGTTCAGGCTTCCCGCTACCACCTGTTGTGCTTTCCGGTTCTTCCTTTACCCGCATGCAGGAAGCGGACTATAAGGCGTACAGGCTGTTTCTTAATGGAATTGTCGATCCTTCGGCTTATGATAGTGTGTATCTTGACCGTAAAGGCATCAATAAGGATATCGCCTGCCGGCAGAGGTTCTTCTATGAACTTTACGGCAAGGAGCGCGACCGTCAGCTTGCCTACGAGAAGTGGAAACGCCTTGCCCTTGAACGCCAGAATTTCTGGAACACGCGTACGCAGGCCAACCGTGCGACACTCCGTCACCGCCTGGAACGCAAGCGGATCGAAGAAAGCGTACGGCGCTATGTGGCTGGTCGTGACACGCTCGGGTTGTGGGCCTCCTATGACCGTAAATATCATCGTACGGCCTCCTTTTGGCCGATGTACCGGCTGGAACGCGAGCTTACCGCCGATCGTGTACCTTCGAAATTCCGTGACCTTTATAACGGGGGGGCGCAGCCTGTCCAACATACACAACTATGTCCTCACCGCCACCGATTCGATGGACATCTCCCGCCACCGTTATTTCTACGACCGGATTGCCGAAAATGAGATGAATGACCGTAACCGTGATGAAATCCGCCGGCGTATGATTCCCTTCCCCTATATCGACTCCGTGATGGTCCGCCAGAATTCGGATTCAGTTTCCGGACATGATTATATCTACAACTATGTATATTCTCTGCCCGTCACCGATGGAATGAAAAAGCTCCGTGTGCGGCTAGAGTCTATCGTGGAAGCCACCGACCGCAGCACATGGCGGCCTGCCGCCTCGGACACGCTGCTCTTCATTGTGGCCTCGCTTAGCGACCTGGTTGACCGTTCCGCTCTGGACCAATATGTCATAGCTTCTGCGGAGACAGACTCTCTTGCGGCAAGCGGTCCCGTATATACTCCGCAGGGAGAAGAGTATGCCGAAGCCTTGCGGCTCCTTTCAGAGCGACAATACCGGCAAGCCTTGCCGATATTGGAAAAACGGCCTGACTATAACACCGCCCTTTGCCTGACACAGCTCGGTTATCATAAAGAGGCTTCCGCTCTTTTAGACCAGTTACCCGTAGATTCCCGCAAGGAATACCTGCATGCTGTGGTAAGCGCCCGGCAGGGCGATGATTACTTAGCAGTGGAACATATGCTTGCGGCCTGCCGCATGAATCCCAATCTTGTCCTGCGTATTCCCCTGGATCCGGAACTGTCGGACCTCATTCCCAAGTTCTTCGGGCTCCGTATGGAACTGGACAGGATAGCGGAAGGGAAATAGTAAAAAGTAGAAAGAACAAAACAGGAAAAAAAGTATAAGTACGAATTAAATATTAACAAGTGTTTTATTAGTGTTTATTTTTTTATTAACAATTTAATTACAATGATTATGAAAAAAAGTTTGTTAAGCGTGTTTACAATGGTTGCTATGGCTGCAGCATTCACCGCGTGCAGTAACGATGACATCGAAGTGCCTGACGTAAAGAACGGGGAAGCGAGAAGCGTATTCATGAAGCTGGAGTTGCCGACGCTGACGAGATCGACCGAGCCTCCTGTAGCCTCGGGAACGGTTGCTACGGTAAGTAATCTGCATGTATACTTCCATGACGGGACCAGCATTCTGAAATATGTGAACGCGACTACAACCACTCCCATCACGATTGCGAATCTGACTACCGGTACCCAAATAACGGATGTACCCGCGGCGGCTACCACTGTAACGGTATGTGGTAATATTCCTGCCGGAACTTCATTGCCTACAGGTGGAACCGTAGCTGCATTGAAAGCTGTACAACTGGAAATCACAAGCCAGTCTGCAGTTGCGGATGTGGTGTTGAGCGGCGATGACAAACCCCTGCAGACATGGACTACCGGTAGTCCGGCCCTGCCTTATGCCCCTGGAATAACGGACGGTGACAAGTATGCCGAAGTGGAAATCGGTCCTGCCGTGGCACGTGTCGAAATCGAAGGTCTGGCGACTACGGCCTCCAGTGCGGTGGATGGTTTTACGCTGGAAGGAATCTATGTGAATAACTTCTTTGAAAAGTTCAACCTGGCCGGTACCGTTGTGGGAACGAAAGTACAATATGGTGCTACTCCTGCTGCCTATGCTCAAGGACAGGGGCTTTACACCCCTGCTAACGCTGGAAAACTCTTTGACCAGTCTGCCGTCGCTGCTACAGGTATCCCAAAGGAAGTCATTCCGCCAACTGCAGGGCAACGTTGGGCATATCAGGTTGTTCCTAACGGTAACAGTACTGACGCGAACGAGCAACTCCAGCTCGTATTTAAGTTGAGTAATTTGGCTGCTAAGGCCGGCAGCAGCGTGAATTTCGGCACAGGTGACCAGTTTATCACCGTGAGAGGATTCAAAGATGGCAGTGGCAATATTGTAGAACTGGAAAAAGGAAAGATTTATACTATCTCGAAAGCCGACTTTACATTTGACGAGAGCAACCTTTCCACAATACCTAATACCAGTGCTGTCAGCGTTTGGTTGAAGGTGACGGTAAAAGCCTGGACGGTCGTTCCTGTCAAGCCTAATCTCTAACTGTCATACCATCAAGGTATATTGTATTTGTTTGTTTCTTTTACAAGTCCGTTTGCGTAGAGGAGATTTTTAGCTCATTTTACTAGTTCACCAGTTCCTCTCGCACGGCGGAATGTAAGCAGGTCGTGGGTGTCTTTTGCCCTGACCTCACGACCTGTATTTCTATAACCTGTTAAATCATAACACGTATATTCATATAAAGTCATAACCACAGTTATTCACCTAAAAGATACTACGCATGAAATTGTATAAAGCTATACGCTTCCTGATGCTTTCCGGTATTTTAACCTTAGTCTTGTCGAGGTGCATCAGGGAGTCCCTGGAGGGCTGCCCTCTGGATACCCTGTTACGATTTACCTACAAGCCTCGCGGCTCTGCCGCTGACCTTTTCGGAGAGCGTGTTCAGAGGGTGAGGCTGTGTGTGTACCGTCCCGATGGCAGTATTGAGCATATGCAGACGCTGGAGAAGAGTGAACTTGACCGTTTGCAGGGTGTTGAGATGTATCTGCCGCAGGGAAACTACACTGTCGTGCTCTGGGCGAATGCTTCGGATGCACAGACCAAGCTCGGCGGCTTTTCCGAAGGAGAAACCATAAGGAACCTTTCCGCCTCACACCCGCATGCGGAGACTTCCGCTTCCATCCCCACGCTTGATCGGCTTCTTTTCGCTGTCACGCCACTTACGGTCAGTGAGCACGAGACTGGAGACCATACTGTCAATTTCAGCCCCGGCACTATCCGTGTAAGTCTTCACCTTGATGGTGTGAGCGTGCAGCCTGTGG
This sequence comes from Bacteroides sp. NSJ-39, assembly GCF_014287315.1. NCBI lineage: Bacteria > Pseudomonadati > Bacteroidota > Bacteroidia > Bacteroidales > Bacteroidaceae > Bacteroides > Bacteroides sp. NSJ-39. The sequence goes on from NZ_JACOOB010000005.1 coordinate 108,954, forward strand.
TACACATCACGGGCATGGAGTCAGCCTTGCGACCGGTGTTCGACGAAACCTCGGGCACATGGCGTCTCCAGTCCGTAAGCCGGAACAAGACATTCCAGCCTGCCGTAGCATATGATGTCACCAACCGCCATGCTAATGCCACGACTGACATCCCCCGTTTCAAGGCCGATACCCCCGGCATGGTGGAAATTATCGATCCCACCACGGGAAACCATATCGTGCCCCCGATTTCGTTGGCAGGGCTTATTGCCCGCTACCACATACCGATGGAGGAAGATATTGAAGTAACCATTCCTATCGAGATTACCTTTACAAACGGTCATGCGAAAATAACGATCAGGAATTGGGAAAATCAGAATGTAAAACCCGGAGGAGTGTAAAAAACGCACCGGTCAATCATGAAATGCAAATCATAAAACAATATATTATGCCAAGTAGTTCAATCATCATACCGTTCCGCAACCTGCTGTCGGTCCTGTTATTACTGCCGCTCGTACTTTCGTGCCGGCAAGACGAACTCATTCTTCCTGTTCCGCCCGTGTCCGGCAAAGGTGAGACGGCCGAAGTGACACTTTCTGTCAGGATTCCCGATTTCCGGGCGGCGAATACTCGTGGTGTAGACGAGAAAGGGATAACAGAGATTACCGTACTGATGTTTGCCGATGAAGGCGGTACGGAGAAAGTCAAGGTGAAATATGATATTCTGGGCAGCTCGTTGCATACACTTTCAGGCTCTTCGGATACGAAATACTTCTCTGTGCCCGTTATTGCGGGCAGATACAAACGTATAGCTCTCATAGCTAATGCCCAAACAGAACTGGCAAATATAACAGCCGGTTCCACCTATGATGCTCTTAAGCAAGTGGAAGTCGTGGGTAGGTTCGGACAAGAAGGTACGGGCACATACATACCCATGTACGGCGAGCATGCCCCGGCGGGAGGCTTTGAACTGAAAGCCGGTGTGTCGCAAACCATTGCGCAGGAAATACCGCTTATCCGCATGCTGGCGAAGGTGGATATCATCAATCCTACAACTTCGGGAGCCACGACAGCTGCGGGAAAGGTTTACTTCGTCAATTCCGTAGGCAACGGACGCGTTTGGGTAGATCTTGCTACATACAATACCACCGCTTCACAGTCGGGATACATGACTCCCACACTGCCTGCCACATCGCAGCCAGCAGTCAGTGGCGGGCACCCGCTTGAGGGAACTGCAAACACCGCATCTCCGAATGTCATCACTTATTATTTGAATGAACAGTCGGCTATCTCCGGCGGCAGCCGTCCTTGTATAGTTATAAATCTTGCCTATCAAGGAAGAGAATACTACTACTGAATGGATTATACATGGGACGGTATCAAGGGCGGTGGCACGAGTCCTTACGAAAAGGGTAAATACATGCCCATTCTGCGCAACCACCGCTATATTTTCACCATCAAGGAAGTGAAAGGGCCGGGGTTTGCCACTTTGAACGAGGCTGTAACCAGCCCGGACAACTTTACCAACCATAACATCGTAGTAGTGCCCATCGTGATAGACGCATTCACAGATATAACGTTCAATGAATCGGGGCATTTCTTGGCAGTGACCCGAACGGCGATGACACTTCAAGGCAAGCACGATGCCACAAGCACACAGAACAAATTTTCTGTGCGCACCAATTACCCCAGTGGGTGGAAGGTCGGTGCCTATAATGCCGACGGAACAACAATTTCAGTTTCTAATTCATGGCTGAAACCCAGTCAAAACAGTGGGGCGGCTGGCGCCACTCTCACCAATCCGGTTACGGAGGAATTGCAGGCCATCACGAATGGCAAGGGATTCAAGGATGGTTATCTGTAGATACGGGCTGGACGACTTTATACTAAAATCAATATTAAGCAGATCGGTACGCCTTTGGATTATGTTGCCGAATATAACCTCGCCGGTGGCTCTATCTATAATTCTCCTTTCATTTCTTCCGTTCCTCCGGGTATTTCTCCCACTGCAGCCCAGACTGACCCTAATCTTCATTGGGCTTCGAGCCATAGCAATGACCAATCCGGTTATTATAATTGGTACGTGCTCACAGGAGAGAATAATGATACTTACAATCCAAATGCCAAGAAACTCTTTGATGATGTCTTTTTTAAACTGGGGCATCCCGGTTATGGTTACCACCTGCCTTCCCGCTGGGAGTTGACGGGCGTTTTCTCCTACAGCGGTAATACCCAATATGATTCCCCTACTAATACTTCTAATGTCAACGAGGCTATTGAGTTCGGTGGCATCAAAAAAACTTTCGCCAACGATTATTTCTCTTCGGGTAACGGTGTTTGTTACGCTCTGCGTTTCAAACAAGGTACCGGTAATCCTATCGATGATTCTTCCCTATCCGATTTCCCTCTTGCTACTGATAATAATATGGTTTGTGCTTACCGTTACACCCGCGTGGGTTCGTTTGCCAACCATGACTTTACTTCCCTATTGAAAGTGGATTGTGTTTACTTGGGCAGCGCATTTACAGGAAACATTAGCACTATCAATAATGATTCTTGGTGGGATAGCCATACTTCCGAGGCTGTCGTTCGTATTTTTCCGGCTGCCGGTTATATCTCCTTCCCAACGTTCATTTCGAGTGGTTTGCTCGAAGCCCGAGGCGAATATGGTCGGTATTGGTCGAGCACGGAGTTTCCCAGCCTCCTCGGCAATGCTTGGAACGTGTCTTTCTACTCGTACTCTGCGTTCGCGAACTACAGAGACGTTAAACACCACGGGTTTTCCGTTCGTCTGTTCGCCGATAAATAAGTAAGACGGTATATGACCGATGCAATTTAGTTTGTAAGAAAGTTGATATAAAAAATAGATATATTACTAAAAAAAGAAGAAAAATGAATATAGGATTTCAGACTTCCGGTTTATCCGGTTTCACCCGTGTGGCATATCTGTGGAGGCGACATGCCTCAGCTGTGCTGTGGATTGCAATGGCGGCGCTCCTTCCGACCGCTTGCAGTGATGATGCGGAGCAGTCGGTGCCGCAAGCGAACGGACATACAGCCGTTATTTACCTGAACTTTAAAACCGGTGCTTCAAAACAGGCTGCTGAAATGAACACCTCGCAAAGTTCCGAAACGCGTGCGCCGCTGACACGTGCTATAGATGAAAATGGAATCAATACTGTAGATGTACTTTCATTCAAGGTTGATCCTGCAGATCCTACGAATATAAAGAAAGGTACATTCTTCTACCGTGCACAGGGTACATACGATATCGGCACACAAACCGTACGTGTACAGCTGATGGGAGCTCCCGAACATCAGACACTCGTGGTGCTTGCCAATGTCCGTGAGCAGGTGAATACCCTTGCTGCTGCATTCGGAGAACAGAAAGAGGGGGTAATGAACCGCCTGGCATTCGATGTCGGAACGGATGCCGCACCCGACTTTACGAATGGCATACCCATGTGGGGCGAGCTTCCCAACCAAGCGGTGGGCGAAGGTTTCTCTCCCTCTGGCGCTCCCCAAGAGGTGACGATGATACGTGCGGTAGCTAAGTTCACGCTTATCAATCCTCTTGAATCCGACCTAAAAGGCTTTTTCTATTATTACAACGATCTGCGGCTGTACAATTACCGGGCAAAAGGACGCATTGCACCGGACAACTATAATGTGACGGGCAAGCAAGTGAATACTCCCACCGTACCCGTCGGGGCACGGCAGACACGGGGTACATTCACCTCATTGAACAGCGATGTGTCACCCGGGAATATCGGTATTTTCAACGGCTCACAAAAGACGTTCTACCTGTGCGAGGTGGACAACAAGAACCGCCCCTCGGGCGGGAATGCGCTGGACGACCTTTGTCTGGTTATGCACGTGAAGCCGTATCTCACCGGCTCTAAGCCGTCGGTAGACGGTTACTACCGCCTCGACTTCAAGGACTACGGTTCGGGAGTGCCGATGGATATTCTGCGTAATCATGAATATAAAGTACAAGTGGAAAGTGTGGACGGGTTGCCGGCCCAAACTCCCGAGGAAGCTTTCAAAGGAAACCATACCCTTAAATGCCGTATCGTGCCGTGGAACGAGGTACAAGAAGAAGTAATAGTACGAGGGAACAAACGGCTGACGGTGGACAAACGGGTGTTCGCTTTTGACGGTGATATCCAAATAGGTGTCGCTTCATTACCCGTAAATATAACTACAGAGAATACCAATTGGCAAATAACCGGAAAACCTTCATGGATTTCACTCAGCCAAACCTCGGGTACAGCGGGAGTACCAGCCACGGTTACTATTTCGGCAAACAGTAAGAACTTTACCCAGAATATGCGTAGTGCTGTCCTTTCCATACGAACAGGAAATTCTGCTAACGAATTGGAATATCGTTTGCATGTAAGCCAGCAACCGGCTTGTGGTTTCGGAAATTCCATGAAACTTATGCGTATCGGTGGCAGTAACTATCAGACTACCCGTATGGGTAATGGTGGTGTTTGTTGGATGATAGACGCCAGTAGGGAAGGAGGTCCTAATATGGCTGCTCGTCCTCGTTCATATTCTTTGGCACCAGCTATGGTCGGACCCATTTATTATGGCAGTATTCCCCAACGTGCCTGCCCCGATGGCTGGCGACTCCCTACGGCTTGGGAGGTTATTAATCTGATACAGTCTATAACAGGCTCTTATCCTGTTGTATTTACTCGATTGATAGAAAGCGGTGCGGGAATAGCTAAGTCTTTTCCAGCCATATCTGCCCCCGATGGTGGATATGAAGAAGGCGTTTTAGCTATCTGGACACAAACTCCAATGATATATTCATCACCTCAACGACATTCTCCTGCCTCTGTATTACATACAGGAATATATTGGAATCCTGATATCGGAGCTGGAAAAACAGCGCCCACATATAGGGTTAATCGTAATAGATGGGCCTTAATGCATGGTGCCGGTAATGACATTCATAGTCCGGCCGGGTTACCTGCAGGGTTTAATGAATATTATGGTTATCATTATCTGCTGGGCGGTAGTGTCCGTTGTGTGCATGACCAGTAATTTAACCATTAAACAAACAGCACCATGAAACGATCAACTGTTTTAGTCTTTTTGTTTGGACTGTTTTTGGGGGGCTGTGGCAGTTCCCGTCAGGGCGGTGAAGAGGCGGAAGTTGTGCGACATTACGAATGTCTGCTGCGCGCCCTTGCAACAGATGATTCATAACTCTGGCGTTATTTTCATCTATTACATCTTGATATTCACTTCTTTCTATTACTCTGCCATTTTGATTTTGAGTACATTTTTCTCTTATTGAGCAATTTACACAAGCTGATGTTTTATATACTTTTGATCTATAATTGGGACGGATTCTCCATTTCCCTGTTGTTGTCATTTGTTCTCCACAAGGGCAGATATAATAATCTCCGTCATTTATATAATGAAATTCAGCCAGTGGTATGGAATTCGAATTAGGTGATGTTGATGGCATAGGCGATGAATAAGTACATATTCCTGAATATTTACAGGCTTGTAGTTGGTCGCCGCTAGTATAACCGGCATCGCTAAGTGTGTTGAACGAATCTAATTGTAGTAGTTCCTGGACGGTCAATGCCGCTGTTGATAGTTCTCTTTTATCAGTTGATGCTCCAATATGAGAGTGAACCAATAATTTGTGTTTACTATCAAAGGCTGCTTGAACCGCATATTCAACCCCTGATACATTATTGGTTAACATTAATGCTCTTGAATCTTTGTCTGTTAGACTTATTTGAGTATCATTACTATTCTTCAATTCCGTATCAAGAGTTTCGTATTTCTTACGCCTGTCTTGTTGTAATTTAATCTTAGATTTAAGAAGTTCTTTTTCTTCTTCTTTATCAGTCTTATCTAAAGCTACTTCAAATTCTTCAATACGGTTATCTATATATTCAAGATGTCTGTCTATCTTCTTTTGTGTATAATTGTTTCTGAGACTATTTTGGGCAAATATCTTGAAAGAATCTATACCTATGGTTTCGCCTTCTATCAGACCCATATCCTTTAGCATAAGGACAAACTGCCTAAAGACTTTTCTAAAAGCCTCCGCATTATTTTTTTTTAAATAAGCAATTGTCCGAAAAGAGGGCATTAAGCCTCCTAATAGCCACCATAATTCCACATTTACTTTACAGGAAGTGTTCCAACTTTCTTGATGATCTTATTGAGTGCTTATAACCATATAAATACAATTTTAGTAATGTTGCAGGATTATACGGTGGTCTCCCTTCTGATTGAAGTTTGACATGTTTAAACCCAAGCTCATCTATAGGCAAGATATCCACAAATAAATCGATAAGCCTGCTCATCACCAAGAATGTTTTTCTCATAATCCAATAACTTTAGAAATTATTAATATCAACGTAACAAATCATTCATCTTTCAGATCGACAGTCGGCAAGTTAAAAACTTTTTCGATGCCAATCCAGCTTTCTGCCGCATCATCAAATAGCGTTTCATATTGATCATGGAATCCAAAAAGGTCACTAAAGAAATATGTTTTCAGTGTTGGATACATGCTTACTTTCCATTCGTTGTCAGCTCCATCAGGTACAGAAATAATAAAATCTGTGGACAAGCTACAAGTGGTTATCCCGGCCTTAGCACCTCCATTGACAGCACTCGACGCGTAACAAAACATATTAAAATGTGAAGAAGGTTCGCGTAAATTAAACTACCACCTAAGCTGTGGGCTTCCTTGGGCCGGATTGGTTCTATTGATAACTTCAATATCATTTATTGTTTCCGTATGGCTATTGGAAATGCTTATTCCTCCTGAAATCTCTGGTCCAGTGACACTGACACTTCCTCCTAACTCGAAAGAGACACTGCTGGTATAAGAGCTCTGGCGTTCCGTAGTTTGCGGGGAATGTGCATGAATAATGGCACCATTCGGGTGAACCGGAGCGAATTCCAAATTTACGTCAGTCAGGCAAAAGCCATACCCTTTCATTTTCAGAGTACTGACCTTGGTATGCCATTCTCCATAAAAAGAAGGTTCTACATAGGCTATAAAACCCAGATTTACCAAATAAAAATGTTCTTTCCGGTCTTTGCTATAAGCGGTCCATATCTTAGCTTCTACTTGAAAATTATCGGTTGTCCCTTTACCTTCATGTCCATGAACAGGAGGTGCGGTATAGCTATTTTGACCGATAACGATATAGGCAGATATCAAGTTTTTCAAATCCGACGAACCGTTTGACGGAGCTTTCGGTTCCAGGGCTCTTTGTAAACTTTGACTTGTCATGTCGCAATGAAATCCCTGCCCGTATTCATTAATCGTCTGTACAGATTCTTTGCCATCAGCTCCGGTAGCAGTACTGAGCGCATTGAGCTTGGAATAGAATCCGCTCGCCGACGGAAGCGGTCCAGAAAATACCCACAGCGGCAGTTCGTCCGAATAAGACTCATCTTCCTTCGCATAAGGATTATAGCAATCCAGCAACGTGCAGACGGTATTAAAATCCTCGTTCGTTCCTCCCTCCATCATCATCACGATGCTCCGCTTATGGAACATATCCTTGATGTCAGCCAGCAAATCGGTATCCGACTGAATCCGGTCAATGTCCTGCCGGGTAAAGAAGAACGCGTCGCCAACCTCCATCTTCTTTCCCGGAGCATAAGGAACCGCCTCCTTGTAACGGTTTATCATGTTCTCGGATATCATATGGTCTTCTTTGCTCCAGAACGAAAGGTAATAAAGCGTGTTGTTGTGTGTTACGCCTAACTGGTCGGTAGTAGGCAAAGGATCAGTTAGTTTCTCGGGATCATTTACATTGTCGGGGGCGTAGTCATCCTCGTCATCGCCGCACGATGTAGCTACCGCAAGAACCATGTAGCACAACAATAAGTAATGAAGTAAATGAATCTTTTTCATGACTTTTTAAAGGAGAATCCTATTGTTTGTATTATTCAAATTCAAGCTGTAGAACTCATTTGCCGCTTGAAATAGAGTTGTCTTTATTTGAAGTTATTTGGGTAGCATTTTCTTTTACACACGTTAAAATCACCCATAAAACCCTGTTTTACTCTTTTTGGAGATGACGCAGGCTCAACCGACAAGTGCAAAATAAGCGAAAAGATTTAAATTCAGCCCGATTCTTGCCTATAAAAATTGTCTCAATTGTCAGAATCGCACATCTTTGTGGTTTAGAACATTTTAGTTTTGTAGTTTAGGCTATTTTTTGTCGTTTGGGCTATTCCTCCATCCATAACACACCGTATTATTCCGCCTCTGTTTTCCTCCATTTAGGGGTACAGCCCGCATTTTCCTTGAACAGCCTTATAAAATGGCTTGGTGACAAAAAACCGGATTTCTCGGAGATGTCGGCAACCGTCAACCTCGGATATCGCGCAAGCAGACGTTTCGCATATTCTATACGAAGTCCGATAATCCAATCGCGGAACGACATGTCATACGTAGTTTTGATGTACCCGGACAGGTAGGTACGGTTGGTATGAAGCACATCTGAAAGCTCCTTTATGGTAAGGCCGGGCCGGATATAACCGTCCGCATCGATACAACCTTTGATTTTTTTCGCTATTTCGGCATGGAAAAAAGGAGTATCCTGCCTCTGTGCCTGTTCCCGGTTTGTGGTGTCACACAGGTCTTCCTCTTCAGAAGTCATGCCATCTTCCATCGCGTTTTCCACCTGTTCGTAAAACAGCAGATAGTTCAGATAGCAAAGGAAGAGATAAATGTAAAACGGTACCGATGACAGAATCCAGATATAGACGTATTCATCAGGCAGGAATGTCAGCAGTCCGCATCCCACCCCGAATGTGACAGCCCAGTAGGTGAAAATGGAAAGCCATTTGATATAGGCACCGATGTCGTCCGCACGGGTGTCATCGAAAATGCGGATGACCCTGTGATAGGCCCGGAGAAGCCTACGGGTCAAGAACAGCCCATAGATAACCAACCATGCGGCCAAGGCAAACATCACCGTTGTCTGTAAACCACCTTTTGGTAACAACAGCAGAACGATGCCGGAAAGGATGGAAAACAGTATCCATAGACAGATATGCGTCCGTAACCGACGTTTGGTGATATAAAAGCGGTCAAGCAGAGTGGTGAGGGCCGAACTGAACAACCAGTAGCACAAAAAATAGGTGGACAGGTTCATCAGGATGGCGGCATCGGTATTCTTGAACCTGATTCCAAAAAAGAAATGTACCGAATAGTTGGCGGCAAGTAACAGTATGGCTACCCCCATAATTCGCCGGGAACGCAGATAATTATTGAAAATGGCTTTTTCCGAGGTTGGAGCCAACAAAAAATAAAAGCCGAAGAACAACATCAACGGTAGCGCAATACAAAGTGAATAACTGTATATAGATGGTTCCATTTTATTATGCCTAACTATTTTGAATGCAAAATTAGCGAAAATACTGAATATATGGCGGATTTGCCATGACGATTTACTTTCAACACCCTATTTTGATATAATCGAGGGCTTGTTGTATGGTATCCTTGCCATTATGTCATATTGATGGAAAAAGCAGGAAAAGGAATGGTATGTTCCCAATCCTGCCATATATATCCGCACACTCGTTCACATTTTTATACCTTTCGGTTTGCACTCGTCACGGACGTTGAATCCCGGCCGCCCGATGATGATGTGGTCGGCAATAAAATTGCCAGACGGACTGCGTTCATTCACCGAGCTGCGTATCTGCGGCACATCTTCGGTGTGTTGTGGAGATACGTTTCGTACACCTTCCGCATCCGGTTTGACCTCCTGTCCGTCATTCTCCTTTTCGGCGACTTCGGGCGTAGGCGGCTCAAGCTCCAACTGTATCTTTCGGTCGAGTGCTGCAAGTTCGGACTTCAACTGTTTCAGTTCGTCCTCCTTCTTCCATACCTTCCCGGCTATCTCCTACAACTGTGAGACCTCCTTTTCCTGCACCTCGTTCTTCGCCTTGTACTGGTCAATGATGGACGGAATCCTCTCCAATGCGTTCAGGAAATTGCGTGCGGCGGCTACCGGGTCAGCCATCGCCAGCATGCAGCCTATGTCATACAAGGATACTGATACTACGGGAGAACCTGTCGAGCATGTGACAGAACCGGACAAGCAAATTGCGCATTCGGCTCTCGGTGACTACGGACCATTCAGTGTGAAATATGCCACGAAGGACTTTCTCAGCTACGGGAACAAAAAGTTCCGCATATAGATTCTGATTTTGCTTGTTACAGATGGAAGCAACGGCAATATGCCAGAGGAGGCCGGGCTATACAAAAAATAAGGGGCTGTACACATGCGTCAGCTCCTTGTTTTTAAGGGGTAAGCGACTGCTCAACTACATCTTGTGCATTCAATTTTTCAGTGGGATGCACTCCATTGTAAGTGCATCTCAATTTCCATATACCAACTTATCTCAGGGTTGTCATTGAGTGTCAGTCTCGCTTTTTCCCGTTTTTTCCTGCATTTTCCCGGAACTGTCCTGATTATTTTCTCCATACATCCGGTAGCAGTTCCTTCAGGTCTCTGTCTGATTTGGGAGCCAGATAATAGGGGAGTTTACTGATCACATCATTCAGCCACTCTCTGGGGTTGACACCACGTTCCTTACATGAGCCAAGCAAGGAACAGATTATAGCCGTATTCTCAGCCGCTTCGTGGTTTCCGCAGAACAGCATGTTCTTTCTTGATATGACCAGTGGCCTCAGGGCATTCTCACAGCGATTGTTGTCAATGAAAATTCTTCCGTCATGGAGATACGGTTTCATTCTTGGCAGCAGGGAGTAGGCATAGGCTATGGCTTTTCCCATAAGACTTCGTTTTAGAACTTTAGGGTATGTGTTTTTAAGCCAGAGTTCAAAGCTGTCAAGCATCGGCTTGGATAGACGTTGGCGTAATTCAGCACGTCCTTCATACGGGAGTTCCTGTTTATCCGCCATGTTATTCCACATTATACATATCCTGGATAAATTTGAGTCCCTGCATGGCATATTCCAGATTTTCTTCCTTGCACAGCTCTATATGTCTGCGGATATGCGCGAGACACCCACACAGACATACGTCCTCCCCATCCTCAAAGGCGTCATAAATGGGATGGCCGTCACTTTGGAGATATCCTTTGAAGTTTTTCAAAAGCCTGACCGCAACTTTTTGTGAACGCGATCCGTTGTCGTAATGGAAGAAGGCAGACGCGGCACAGCCGCTCGGACTATCCAGATGTATTCTTTTACGGCTTTATGCCTGTCGTGGTTTATAACCGGAAGCGTGGTCTCGTCAACCTGGAAGTAATCTGCGGCCAGTACTTTCTTCCTGAGTTCCAGATAAAGTGGCCTGAGAAGCTCGCAGACCGGTCTGAACCAGCCGTCCAATGTGTTTTTGGACAGTTTCACACCCAGATGTTCCAGCTGTTTCACTTGTCGGTAGAACGGGACATGATATTCGTATTTCTGTAAAAGGACCTCAGCGAGCATGGAAGCCCCTGGCATACCTTTATATATGGGCATCAGTGGCATGGGAGCGGTTATTACAGCCTTTTCTCCGTTATCAACGGCCTCCATTTCATTTTTCAGGGCGTATGTGGGACGTACCGTGTCTTTCACATAGAGGTAGCCGGGTTTCATCTCAAGGGTCCTGGTATGTTCCTCGCCTATCTTGACGTATCTGCTTAAATCGACATTCTCCGGTTCGATGACGACTGTTACAACCGGAAGGTTATCCATGACGACCCGGTTACGGCGCGGCGTTTTATTGGCGGCCCGGGACTTGGGGACGGTAATCTGTTCAGCCGCCCTGCTCCGGGCATCTTCGATTTCCGCCTCTATCTGTTCCAGGTCGCCATAGTCAAAAGGGAGCTTCGGGTCTCCGTTATCGACAGGCTTGCATTTCTCACTCATCTTTCCGAACACCTTCCTCTTCAGCCATGCCAGGGAGGCGTTCAACTCAACTATCGTACCCCGGAGTTCTTCTATGGTCCTTGCCTGGGCTGAGATGATCTCACTCTGTTTACGGTTGATATCCAGCAGCTGCTCCATTGAGGGTTCCACAGCTTGTCCGGTTGCATCTTCTTTTGCCATTCAATATCTTTTTTTTGATGATATAAAGATAGTCAAAAACAACAAGAAAAACAAGCCTTCAAGCTGTTTGTTTACAACTGTTTTACCAATGCTTTTTCAAATTGGAAAGCCGTCTTTGCCTGCCTTTGCTGACATCTTCATTGATGCCTTCCACCATAACGACCAGGTCACTCCAGGTCATGGGGTAAGAACGGGTGGCAGGATTATAGGCGGGTATCTTGAAGGTGCCTTCTTCAAGCAGTTTCTCATAAAGGACCAGACCGCCCGGTTCGGCATGGAGCAATTTTATCTTGGTCCGGAAACGGTTGTAGAAAATGAATACCTCCCCACTTCTGATGTCGCCTCCCATCCTCTCATGCACAAGGCCGCAAAGAGTGAACATACCTTTCCTCATGTCCGTATAACCGGGGCACAGGAAATATCTCATGCTGTCATTTAGGCAGAACATTGGCATTATATATTTTAGAGATCAGATTCAGGGCAGCTTCACAGCCGGAAGACCCTTTAAACTTCAACTTCAATCCGTTGGGTAATTCCAAGGATATTTCAGAGCTGTCCTTTCCTTTCAAGGGAAAGGGGACGCTAGGCTGGGGAGATGGCAGGGGAGCCTCGTGAGATATACCGGGGGATGGCGTGTCGCCATTGATTACTATGGGGACAAAGCTGTCTTTAACCCCTAAGCGGGAGGCTTCTGCCAATAACTCCCGCTCCGTTATACCGTATTTTTGTTTCCAAAGATAGAATCTACTACGGCTATAACCTTCATTCTCACAAAAATCAGCAATGGACAAACCACTCTGCTGCTGACGGAAAAGAACGGAGATAAATTTTTCTCTGCTCATCATGTGTTTACGTCGCTGCATCATAGGATATTATTTTTTTTGCAGCAAAAGTAAGGAGGGAAAATGAACTGTAGAAGATGTACTTACTCAGGCGCTTACTTTAAGGGGATATTCGACTTTTAGCCCCCAAAAAGATCAATATTGTTATGTACAACCGTCCAACCTGCGGGTAAAGTGCGCAACTCGGATCTGGACAGCAAGCTGAAAAGAGGCACAAGTATGTAGGCAACCCTGTTATAGCACCGGAATCTGCTGTGTCGCATGAATCAACCGTAGTCCCCGTGAAAGGCATGGCTATACCGCCAAGGGCTGTGGATGAAGTCGCAATGCGGAAAGCCGTCCTTTCCCAGGCAGTTCTCAGGAAGTCTTAAGAAAGAGGGGATAAACATCTGATACGGACAACTCGCAATACGATACGCAACGATGAAAGTGGTGAACAAATCTGGCACTAACGGATGCGCCTCTTTTATATGATTATAATATTAACAAGAAATGCCCGCCATTGTTCTTAAATGCGAATTATAACTTCTTACTGTTGGAAGATTATCTATAAATCGGGCATGAGGGTAAGAGTGCTTACAAACAATTCGGCCCGCTTTATTGGGGGCTGCCAAACCTCGACCGGCACCTGTACCACCCGCGGATATAAATTCGGACCGGAGGTATGGATGGTATTCCGCACACCGGACCAACGTACCCTTGCGGACAGTCCCGAGCCCGGCAAGCCATAATTCCGTCGGGTCAATTGAACAACCGCCTCTCGGAATATGTTCATATCATGGGCCGGTCCCGTATGCAGCTATTTTCCGGGGTACATGACATTGAGGACATACCGCCTGATGCCGACATCCGAGGTTATGTTTAAATTTGTATATTAATTTATATTTTTATATATTTGCAACAGTTGTTGTCTAATTTACATCAGAATGACACGTGTTCGGAATATGGGAAGAATACTGTCCGCATTCCTCATGCTGGGAATTTCCTCCATGTGCGGAGCCCAGATATATAAATACTTGGGAATAGAGGACGGATTGAGTAACCGGAGGATTTACCGTATCCAAAAAGACGGGAGGGGATACATGTGGTTCCTCACCCAGGAGGGGATGGACCGTTATGACGGCAAGCGGATCAGGCATTACACTGTTCTTGACGGCAATCTGAAGGTGGCCCCGCAAGTCAATCTGAACTGGCTCTACACCGACACGGAGAACACGCTGTGGGTTGTGGGAAGGAAAGGCCGTATTTTCCATTACGACACCCTCCATGACCGTTTCCGGATGGTATACAGGATACCCGGTCTTCAGGATGACTTCGCCACGGGCATGCTCTGTTACGCCTATATGGACCGTGGGGACCGCATATGGCTCTGTCAGGGTGACCATATCATCCGCTATGACACCCGCACAGGCATTGCGCAGCGGCTGGTCTCCCGTTTAAGAGGTGATATAACCGCTATCAGCGAGACGGACGGTACAAACCTTTTCATCGGTACCGTGAACGGACTTTTTCCGGTACGGGAAAGGGACGGTGTCCTTGAGGCGCTTGCGGACACGGACAGCATCCGGACGCCGGTCAGCGAACTCTACTACCACCCCGGTTCGAAGAAACTGTTCGTGGGAACCTTCAGGAAGGGCATACTTGTATACGGAGTGTCCGCAGGCAGTACGCTGCGGAATGTGGCCGTCAACCGGATCACCCCTCTCAATGACCGGGAGCTGCTGATAGCCACGGGCGGAAGGGGGGTATACAGGATGGATATGGACTCGCTAGTGCCCAAACCCTATATAACCGCCGACTACGCCAGCCACAACGGCATGAACGGAGACAATATCAATGACATTTATGTGGATGGCGGGGACCGTATCTGGCTTGCCAACTACCCCGCCGGAGTCACAATCCGGAATAACCGCTACCAGAGCTATGAATGGTTCCGGCACTCACCGGGCAACAGCCGGTCGCTGGTTAACGATCAGGTGCATGATGTCATCGAAGACAGCGAAGGCGACTTGTGGTTCGCCACCAGCAACGGGATCAGCCTGCTGCAGCCTGCGGTAGGACGGTGGCGCTCCTTTCTCAGCCGGTCCGATGGGATACAGGATGGCGGGAACCATATCTTCCTGACGCTCTGCGAGGTCTCGCCGGGTGTCATCTGCGCCGGCGGGTACGCTTCGGGCCTGTACAGGATCGAAAAGAAAACCGGGAGGGTGGAATACTTTCCCCCCTCCTTTGCAGCAGAGGGGCGTCCAGACCAGTATATCAATGACATCGGAAAAGATTCCGGAGGATGTATATGGACAGGGGGCTGCCACAATCTCAAACGTTTCGATCCCCATGACGGCACAGTACGCCTGTACCCGGTCCCGGGCCCCATCACCGCCATACTGGAGAAGGCTCCGGAATGGATGTGGATCGGTACCGGCATGGGGTTGTACCTGCTTGACGGGCACGGGGGGACCTGCAGACATATCGCCTTTCCAGTCGAGGCGGTTCATGTCTATGCACTGTACCAGGCACCGGACGGGCTCCTGTATATCGGCACCGGCGGGGCGGGACTTCTCGTCTATGACAGCGTGGAGGACAGGTTCGTCCGCCAATACCAGACCGAGAACTGCGCCCTGATATCCAATAACATCCATACCATTGTCCCCCGTGCGGACGGCACCCTGCTACTGGGGACCGAAAACAGCGTGGCCCTGTTCCGGCGTGAGAGCGGCACTTTCAGAAACTGGACGGCAGAACAAGGGCTGGCAAGCGTATGCCTCAATGCCGGGGTATCCACTTTCCGGCACGGGGAAAGCTTCGTGTTCGGGAGTAACACCGGAGCCGTCATGTTCCCCTCCGACATGAGGATACCCGCCCCGCATTTTTCTCGGATGCTCCTGCGGGATTTCATGATCTCCTACCGCCCCGTCTATCCCGGGGACAAGGGATCCCCCTTGAGGGAGGATATTGACAATACCGTCAGGCTGGAACTTGCATATGACCAGAATACCTTCTCCCTGGAAGCTGTCTCCATCAACTACGACTATCCCTCGAACATCCTATATTCATGGAAATTGGAGGGGCTCTACGAGGGCTGGAGCCATCCGGTCCAGAGCGGGCGGATACAGTTCACGAGCCTGCCCCCAGGCAACTACACCCTGCGTATCCGTGCCGTCTCCAATGAGGAGAAATACAAGGTGTATGAGGAAAGAAGCCTCGGTCTGAGTGTCGCCCGGCCGCTGTGGGCGGGTACATGGGCCATTGCCGGATATGCGTCATTGTGTGTGTTGGCTGGGGTGGTGTCTTTTCGCGTTGCCATGTTGCGCAGGCAGAAAAGGATATCAGACGAAAAGACGTGCTTCTTCATACATACTGCCCATGATGTCCGTACTCCGCTTACGCTGATCAAGGCTCCGCTGGAAGAGGTGGTGGAGAAAGACATGGTGAAGGCGGAGGGGATGGACAATGTACGGATGGCCCTGAAAAGCGTGGACGGACTTCTGGGATTGGTCACCAGCCTGATAGATTTCGAGAGTACGGACAACTACACCTTGAGACTTCATGTCTCGGAATATGAGCTCAACAGTTATCTGGAGACGACCTGTGAGGCATTCCGCACATATGCCTCCATCAGGGACATCGATATCACCCGTGAGAGCGGCTTCCCTTACCTGAATGTCCGGTTTGACAAGGACAAAATGGACTCTATATTGAAGAATATACTGTCCAACGCACTGAAGTACACTCCACGGGGCGGGAGTATCCAGGTCCGTGCCTTCGCGGACCGGCATGTATGGGGTGTGGAAGTGGAAGACACGGGGATTGGCATTCCACCTGAGGAACGGAAGAAACTGTTCAGGAACCATTTCAGGGGCAGTAATGCCGTCAATCTGCAAGTGGCGGGAAACGGTGTCGGACTGATGATGGTACATAGGCTGGTAAGGCTGCACGGAGGCAGGGTCCGCGTTACCAGTACCGAGGGGAAGGGGACCATGGTATGTGTTATTTTTCCCCTGAGGAGCAGACGCCTTGACAAGGCATGCCCCGTTGCTTCGCCCAGGAAACAGGATACCGGGGAAACCCGCATGGGACCGGATTGCGGCCCCATGCGTGAGATCCTTCCAACAATGACCGGCGGGGACCGGCAGCGTATTCTTATTGTGGAGGACAATGACGATTTGCGGACCTACCTTGAGGGGCTGCTGAAAGAGGAATACCTGGTCCAAACCTGTTCCAACGGACGGGACGCGCTGCTTGTGGCGAGAGAATACAATCCGGACCTGATACTTTCGGACGTTATGATGCCTGAAATGGGAGGGGACGAACTTTGCGCGTCCGTCAAATCCGATATTGAGACATCCCATATCCCGGTCATGCTGCTGACCGCCTTGGGAGATGAGAAGGACATGCTGGAGGGGCTGGAAAACGGAGCTGACGCCTATATCACCAAACCGTTTAGCATAAACGTGCTCAGGGCGAATATCAGGAACATACTGGCAAACCGGGCACTGCTCAAACGGGCATACGCCGGTCTTGAGGACGGAGTCGGACAGGTTCCGCCGGACTGCCACAATACCCGGGACTGGAAATTCATGGCCTCCGTAAGGGAATGCGTCATGAAGAATATCGACAACCCCGGTTTCTGTGTGGACATGCTCTGTGGCATGCAGAACATGAGCCGCACCGGATTTTTCAACAAGTTGAAGGCGCTCACCGGCCATGCCCCGGCTGACTATATCCGCTCCATGCGGCTGCAATATGCGGCACAACTGCTCAGGGAAAAAGACTGTTCGATAACGGAAATCTCGGATGACTCGGGGTTCTCCGATGTCAGATATTTCAGGGAGGTGTTCAGGAAGTACTATGGAATGAGCCCGAGTGAGTACAGGAATTCGATGAGAGGATAACATCACGGGCAGACAGACTCCAGGATATGGCAGGTCTTATTGTCGGAGATGGTGTATGTTTCGCTCCGCACCGACAAGCCGGGCACGGTTAACTCGTTCACCGTAATGATGAAGGCGAACAGCCGCCCTGCCCCAGTATTGAGGCTCGTGCCTGATAGGGATAGTAGAAATAATAGTGTTCGTCCAACAGCCCGCCTGTGAGCGGTGTCGGACTTTCAGTTTTCCATACGAGACCGCCCGTGTCGGCATCCCTCTCGGCTGTCAGTTTCACGTTGGAATAGACTGTTTGAGTGCCCCGCACCACGTATAGGCCGCAGGCCCCGCCTTCGGAAAACTTGGTTTGGCAGCCATTCTCCACAGTACGGGTGGTTTTGCGAACAGCCGACGTATATCCACCATCGGTAACGGAGAAAGTAAGTTGCTGCGCCTTGTCTTGGTTGCCCGGGAGCTCTTCTTGCGTACAGGCGGCAAGCGATAGGAGCACCGCCGCCGGAATCGAATGTAGAATGCTTTGCTACAGTTTCTTTCTTTAATGTGATTAAAAAGCGCACACGGCCAGAAACCTAACTTTATAAGTACTTATCATTACTTTCCAGAGTGGCATCTGGAAAGTGTATGGCATATGCATTGTTAGGGCTATAATATGCCTCCGTAGACGACCAGTAAGAGGTGGTATAAATTGGCGTCGGACCGCCGGCAGCGACGAGGGATGGGTTGACTATATAATTCCAAATTTCGGCATTCGGAAAATCTTTCATCATAATCTTATCATCAGTAAGTCGGGCTGGGGTTAGTCTGCCTGTGGGGTCAGTGTCTTTCGGTATACAGAAGACGACACCGGCGACCGTCTTGCCCGCTACGGATTGCGGCTTCGGGTCTGCGATGACCTGAGCTTTCCCATTGGGATAGCGTTTGCGCAGTCCGCCGTCCGAAGTGCTCCTGCCCGAATAGATGTAGTCCCCAGCCTTCACTTCATCGGCAGTGTAGTGTATTGTTTTGGCTACCGCCACATTCTCCTCGCCGCCATCAATCCAGGTGTTGCCCGGCACCGTCTGCACCACGTCTATTTCATTCGTTTTTCCTCCGTGACACCTTCGCCCGCCATGAGCGTGAACTCTACTTTTGCCATGCGGTGGTTGAAACGGAGGCTGACGGCTTGGTCATAACCTCCCACTACGGTGACGTATAGAAGGCCGAAGCCGGCATACCCGCCACTTTGGTCGATATCGGCATTCGGAGTCCGTGCCGTGACACATGTCTCGGTAGTGCTCTTCCGGTAAATGGTGTTTTCAGCATCCTTTGGGACAGTATTGCCCGAGGCGTCCATTACGTACCTTTGGAGGCTGAGCATGCCATCCAGCATCACTCCTATCTCCTTGCCGCCGGCACGGGGGTGCGGTTGCGCCACCTCCGCTGTCAGTCGCAATGGGTACTTGCCATCGGGTAAACGTGTAGTAGATTCTCCCGTTTCCATCTTGCCGCAAGAGACGAGTAGCCCGCCCGCGAGCATCAACATCGGCTACCAGCCGCTGATGCGCATCCATCGTCCGGAATATCCTGTTCCTTTCACATCGTTATTTTTCTTTGTTTTATGTGGTTAGAAAGCGCACACGGCACGCACATTGAGTGCGCCGTCCTTTTCGCTGAGCTGTGCGAAGGCATTGTAGAAATACACGCTAAAAGCGCCATTCTTATTACTGGGGCTCTCCGAAGAAGACCAGAAACGTTTATGGTTATTGCGCGGTGACAATGCGTCACCGCCAACGGCGGAGATGGAGACTTCGACTATATCCCTCGTCTCTGTGTTGTCCCGTGTGTACGCAATATTATCGACATCCTTATAACATAGCATGTGCAGTTCCTTTACCGACGGCAAGAACCATCCGGTGCTGTTTGCCGGGGCTGGATTATTTGCGATAAATGTTTTCAGGACCTCAGCAGGATTGACCAAGGCATCGGTTTTGCCGTTTGTCTTGCAATATCCGTTATACGCCCACAGCACTTTCGTGTTCTGGTAACCGAGTATCCTGTTTATGTTGCCGGTCGCATCGAAACCAGTGGCAATGTTTACGTACTCATCCTTATCGACAGGATTGAAATCTGTTCCTCTTTGAAAATCCGCCACCCAGTCGTTAACGTTTTGCCACGAGACGTTGCCCGGAGCATCTTTAATCGACACGGCAAGGCCATGGGTGCAATTGGGATGTTCTTTCACCATAATCTTGTCGAAATCCAGAGACGCCGGCGTGATCCGTCCTTCAGGATTGGTCTCTGCCGGTGTCCAGAAGACGATGGCCGCCACGCTTGCCTTCTGCTCCTCGGTCAGGGTAGTACCCTTAGGCAGCAGGTTGCCGTCGGCGAGCAGGTAATCTCCCCGTTGCATCGTGTAGTCCTTTACAGTTGTCACCGCGCCGTCCACCTTGTATCTCTTGTAACTGCCGGTAGAAAGGCCGGACGGGGTTATGGTGAACTCCTTGCTTCCCTCGTCATAATGTCCTTCGATAGTCGGTGCGGGAGTCGCGTGATTCACCAAGTAGCGGTATGTACCATCGTTCACGCGCAGCGGCTGGGCAATGCCAGAGAATGTAGTGGCGGGTGACACGGCGTAATCAGGAATCCTCTCGTCGGTAAACTTGTATTTAACGGTATTCGGCATCTCGATGACGGCCAATGCCATACGATGGTTCATGGTGAAAGAGAGGTGGAGGGTGTTGTCTTCCCCTGTCGTTGCGGAGCCTTCGGCAGTCATCAAGTCGGAGGCGGTATATGCCGCATGAGTACTTTGGTCGTCCTGAGGCTGCCAAGCGGAAACCAACGGGGCGAAGAATTCCGTGTCGGTCAAGGCTGAGCCTGTGGGAGTGGCAGTCTTTCCGCTCATATCCGTTTAGTAGGGATAGTAGAGGTAGTAGTGCTCATCCGACAATCCCCCCACAAGTGTCGTGTTGTCCTTGGACTTCCACACGAGGTCGCCCGTGGCGGCATCCCTCTCTGCGGTCAGTTTCACGTTGGAATAGAGGGTTTGAGTGCCGTGCGTCACGTATCGCCGTCAGGCATGTTTTTCCTGCCGCTATGAACAACGGCGGGGGTATATGGTTATCCGGATGTTGCCGATGGAAAAAATCGGCTGGAAGAAGAAATAAATTTCTCGCAACGTTTCACAACAGCTTTGACCTGATGCTTTTCAACACACGCCACACCGTCATGCCTGAGAGCTTTATTCTCTTCCTAAGCAGATAGTTGGCAATCCGTTGCGCTCCCCATCTTCTTGTCTCACGCACAGATTAAGGATAATGGTTTCAATTTCAGGTGTTATCTTCATATTGGCAAGTCTTGATGAACGTTTAGACTTATCGGACAATTCCGACTTGCCTTGTTCTTTCTCGCAATTTATCCAACGGTATAACGTGGAACGGGTAATCCCGCACCGAAGGGCAGTTTTTGTCACAGAACCCGTTTCGACGTATAGCTCAAGCCATTTTTGGCGCATCCGTATATCTTCTTTCATGCAACGAAGATACGGATTAAGATTTGCCAACGAAAAGAAAAAGTGTAGCGTATCTATTGATACTTTGCAATTAAATACTACTCCGCTTTTCAGCCATCTCCTTAATACCAGCCTGTCAATCTACACATTGTTGAGAAGCCATTCATGATTAATATGATCAAAACAACCCTTAATGTCACCTTCCAGTATCCATTGTGGTAAACAGTCTCTACTCAACCATCTATGAAGTGCGTCTATTGCATCCGCAGTACTTCTAAACTTTCTGAACCCATATGAGTTCGCATCCGCTTCACTTTCAGTTATAAGTTCTAAAGCCATAAGATATATCCTGCACGGCTCTGTCCTTCATGGTTGGTATTCCCAAAGATCTTGTCTTGCCATTTGCTTTGGCTATGTTGACCTTCCTCAGCGGGAAGGCCTTATATCCTCTCCTTTTCAATAAACATATAGCTTCTATTTTCTTGGCATCAGTGTCCCACTTCATATGGTCAACCCCTGCCGTACGTTTACCTTTATTGGAAGTTACTTTCCTTATCGCCAATGCCTTGGCTTCGTAGGAAGTGGCAAGTAGGTACCGTAAGGCCTTTACCTTGTTGTACCTCTTTTCTTTGTGGGCCTTTGCTATTCGGACCTGCAGTTTTCTCACTTTACGCTCATATTTGGAAGAATCGATATCTTTTCATGTCGTGTTTCGTACGGTTAAAGATGCACACTCGGCTTTTGCCTTGCTCATTTGCAGTTTCTTCATTTTATTAAAGTTCTACAATCGTTTCACAAAGAATTACCCTGCGGAAGTCTGCCTGATTTCGCATGGGGTGATGTTTAAACCTCTATCCTCCGCATTACACAGAATCATTCACTTTCTCCGCAATCCTTTACCCGCACCACATTCGGCTTTTCTTGCAATTGGCTTACCTGCCTGACATAGACAGGAGAAATACGGGTTTACCAAGTTCCGTACAAGTAACTGACGCCCGACTTAGAGCCCGCCCCTCCACCGCCAGTATGATGTCCGTGTAGCCTTACATTCCCAAAAGACTATCCTGACTACCCACCTTTTGGCTATAGCTTATAAATATCCGTAAGCTATTTCTTTATTACGATGGTGTAGCGATTCACATATGTTACTCATATCAGTCAGCCTAACAGCCTATACATTGGATATTTCTGTAAAGGACTGCATTGTCAAGAGGGCTTCGCACTAAACCATGACTGGTAAAGCACGCCTCTTTAGACTACTATTGACAGAACAATAGGTTCAGGCACAGTGCTGAACAATTACTTGTACGACTTCTTGTCGCACGGAATACCTAAAGATACAAAAAGGCCAACTAATTCGCAATAATTTGGCTATGAATTAGTTGGCTAATTTTATATTATTTAATAAATACCCCTATTCAGTTCGATTAATGGAGCTGAACTATAAATTTGGACGTTTGCCTTCTTATACAAGATTGACATTCATTGTTTCCGCTATTGTTTTGTTTTCAATCAGCATTCAACTGTATCAACATGAACAGTCGTTTGAAAACTTGAAACTCATTTTCCAAAAACATAAATAATCAACAGATTATTAAAGGTAATCAGTTGGACTATACATTATCTCAGAAAATATATCTATTTGACCTTCATTATATCTTTCAACAGTCCCAACGGCTCATCTGTAGTGATAAAGTCGACTTTATCCCAAAAGTATTGCATGTCCTCTTTTTTATTAACCGTCCATACATTCACTTTTAGCCCCAAGGCATGGCAACTTTCAATCCAATCGGTATAACGGTAAAATTCAGAGAAGTGATAATCCGGTCCGGCACTACCCAATTCTTTCAGTTGTTGTGGAGATAAGTCCCCTTTCAGATAATATACAGGAGTGCTTGTGGGAGCCTGACGGATCAGTTCCTTTAATGCGTGAGACGAAAAGGTGATATATATCATCCGGGGTTCGAGTCCCATCTTCTTTATCATCGAAACGATCTCTTCAACAGCTTTTATCTCCCGTTCGGGTTTACTATGAGCTTTCAACTCCAGCACCAGCTTCAAAGATGTTTTCCGCTTAGCTGTTTCCAGAAGCTCTTTTAAGGAGGGTACGCATTCTCCATTCGCTAACCATAACCCGGTTAATTCCTTCAGAGTGGACTCTTCAACCTTATGCCCTTGAATAATCCCATCATGGCTAACCACCAAACCATTATCTTTTGTCAGCCAGACATCAAACTCCGAACCATAACATCCTATAGAATCCGCTTTCAACAAAGATGTAATGCTATTCTGTGCTGATCCTTGGGTTTTCCAGAAACCACGATGGGCAATCACCCGTGTTTGTGCCGAAGTATTGGCAATCATAAACATAATTGCCAATAAACACATTACCTTTTTCATTTTGTCCTTTCCTCTAATTGTTAGTTATATAAGAGCTGATTCTCTAGTATCCCGGATTCTGCACTAGATTGGGATTTACTTCTATCTGATCTTGTGGAATAGCAAGCCAATAGTTCTTGGGAGCGGTAAAATTACGAACGCCGGTTTCTTTCATGTCCGTAAGTTTATAAAAACTATCAGCGGTTTTTCCGGATAATGTCCAGGATTTCTGATAACGCATCATTTCAGTATGGGCAATTTTCCAACGGCGCATATCATGGAAACGTCTGCCTTCCATAGCCAATTCAATGGAGCGTTCATCATGTAATATTTCGCGCAACTTCTCTCCTGAAGGAATACCACCGGCTTTTGCCCATGAATCTGCAAAGGTAGGTAATCCGCAACGTTCACGTACTTTATTCAAATAGGACAGACTGGCAGTACTCAGTGTGCCGCTATATTCGAAATCCGCTTCTGCATAACTCAGATAGAGTTCGGCCAGACGCATATAAGGAAAGCACCAACGGTTGTAGGTTATTTGATCGGTAGTCCTATTATAGGTATCATATTTAGACACCCATTTCTGACAATAATAACCGTTGTCCGTTTGATACTCATCCTTGGCATTGCCATTATTCTGCTGCATTTCACCACGTCTGCATTTGAGCACTATTGTCTTTCCCTGCACGTCATAATTTCCACGATCAAAGCCAATAGAGGCATAAAAGCGCGGATCACGATTCCTGTGAAAACGTACCGTACTATCACCTGGTGCAATGGAATACGGATCAAGCTTCTTAGTCTCGGGGTCATCTGCCCAAGGTAGACCGTTCTTGGTATAATACCTACTCACACAATCCCACGTCGGGAATAAGGACCCTCTAAAACCTTTGGTCGAATAACTTGTAAATTCAACACGAGGAGCCATATTCTTGATACAGTAGGAAATAGTTCCCTGTTCAGCAAAGCCAAACAGGACTTCATTCCAGTTAAATCCGCTACCACTGATCCCATCACCGACAAAGGCTTCATGATAGTTTTTCTTCCCTTGCTCCAAGTCATTGGTCGAATTTCCATAAAGTTTGTAACCGTTCTCTTCGCAAAGGTCTATGGCCTCTTTGGCAGCATCCATCGCTCTCTTCCACTTTTCCCGGTCATAAGTCTGGTTAATCAGAAAAGTGCCGTCGGGGTTTTTAAAGTCGGAATAAAACTCACTATTCCCATTGACTAACGGCGAGGCGGCATAAAGCAACAGCCGAGCCTTGAAAGCCAAGGCAGCAGAAGAGGTAGCCCTGTTTCTCTTACTTGAATCCCATACGCCAGGAAGTAATCTAGCTGCTTCCGAATATTTATTGGCAATGAAATCGACACATGTATCATAAGGAGAACGGGAGGTCATCATCTCGGCCGGAGAACTTTCCATTGGTATTTCCTTGTCAATAATAACTATCGGTCCATAGTACTCCAGCATGATCTGATGATAATACCCGATCAAAAACAGCGCTTCACCTTTCCACCAGCTCAGGTTTTCGGGGGTAATGTCCGATACCCTATCCAGATTATTAAGCACATTATAGCAATTGCGGATACTTTCCCATACTGCTTTCTTCACAGCACCCTGCGGATAAGATTTTGCTGTATTGCTCCATAATGAGTAATAAGTCGTTGTTGGGGATTCTTCCCCATAAACCAGACTGCGGAAATGAAACCAGCGCGTTGTTCCTCCTTTGCTCGTTATGATTTCGTTTCCTCCGGTAAAATCAGGAAATTGTTGGGGATGGAAATAGTTAGGGATATTCGCGTAGCAAGACAGTACCATTCCTTCAGCCTGATATTGTGTCCGGTAGATATCATCCACGGTAGCAGTACCTTGCGGAACCACATCAAGAAAATCACATGATGCCATCATTAAACAGCCGATTGCCGACAGGCATAACTTTGTATATATATTTTTCATAACTTATTCTGTTCTTAATTAATAATGAAACTGAATCCCGATCTTGGCCGTGCGCTGTAGCGGATATTTCAAACCATTCCCACTTCCCATTTCAGGATCCCAGGTACTGAACGGAGAGAATGTCAGCAAATTAGTACCTGCTGCATACACACGCAGCCACGGGAAGAAGGAATAGCCCAGTTCGGCATTCTTCAGGCGCAGGAAAGCTGCGTTACGTAGGTAATAAGTGCTGGTTTGCGCATTGTTCGTGATAAATTCGGGTGATAATCGGGGATAGGCGGCACCGGCTACATTATTGCTTTCCGACCAGTGGTCATCAACGATATACTGTGCAATGTTATATCCTTTATGGCCCGCTTCGCTGAACGGATGAATATCGCTCATCATTAAACTGACTTTGGCCACTCCCTGGAAAAACAGAGACAAATCCCACTTTTTATACTTCAACGTTCCTCCAAAACCATAGATAATCTCCGGAATTTCAGGATTGCCGATAATCGTCCTGTCATAACCATTCACCACGTTATCACCATTCAGATCTTTATATTTAATATCTCCCACCGTATAATTTCCGAACGACTGTTTGGGAGATCTGTCTATTTCCTCCTGAGAAGTAAACAATCCGTCAGACACATATCCCATAATACTGTTTATCGGGTGTCCGATTCTTGAAGAATAGGGTTCTACATTCACCGGTTCGTCTATCTCCGTAATCTCATTATGTGCATAGGTCAGACTACCGTTCAGGCGGAGCACCCAATCTTTGCCAATTACTTTGCTGTATGCTACACTCATATCCACACCCTTATTCTTTACCGAGCCAATGTTGGCATAAGGCAGCATACCTGTCACTCCCATTGTTGAAGGGACGGACGAACGTTGCATAAAAATTCCACTACGGTCTTCCTTGAAATAATCAATGGTTATATCCATAGATTCAAGAAGGGTCATATCGACACCTAAATTCAGCTTTTTCGATTTCTCCCATGTAGCGTTCGCATTACCATAAATATTTACAAGCGGCCCATTCACGCGGGTACCGCTACCAGTCCACCAATCCAAATTATTATTCATACTGACTTCTGTTACATAGGGAAAGCGAGTGGCAAGCGCATCATTTCCGGTCAATCCATAAGTAGCTCGGATTTTCAGAGTGGAAACTGTTTTTTTTAACGGTTGGAAAAACTTTTCATTAGAAATAGTCCATCCTAGGGCAATCGCAGGGAAGAATCCGAAACGATGCCCGCTTCTGAAATTCTCCGAGCCATTATAACCAAAGGTAGCCTCAAGCAGGTAACGCTGACCAAAACTGTAGGTCAGACGTCCGGCCATCCCTTGCTCACGGTAAGGAAGAAGATCTTTTTCAGCTCCGCCGTCCTTCACTTTCTTGGTTTCTTTCATGTGGTAAACAAGGGTAGCTCCCACATCATGTCCACCAAACTGGCGTGAGTAGTCCAGCGCTCCCTGTAAAGACCAGACACTCTCTGTCGGATCACGCCCGGAATTGCTCTTCAGATAAGGTTCTCCCGGCTCACCGATAGTCGAAGTCTTATAAAGGTAGTTTCCCTGATCATCCATCGTATAGTCATCAGATACTTTATAGTAGAAAGGTACAATCCAATGATCCAGCCAGTTAAAACTGTAATTATAGAAAGATGCCAGTCCGGTGAGTTTTAACCCTGGTGTGACAAACTTCAAGTCCTGTTCGAGATTGAAAGCGGTCGTCATATAGACATAATTTCGTTCCGTATAACCTTCACTCAATTTGGCGTAAGGATTCGGCTCTGATTTTCCCACATCCCACGGATCATTGCTACCGTAGCGGATGTATGTATCCCCTGGTTCAGCAGGAAGTGTAGCAGGAAAACGTACGGGATTCCCATGCATGGAATAGGCGAACAAATTCCGGGTACTTGTTTTGGGGGCATGGTGGTAGAACAACTGCGTATTCATATTTAGCCCCACTTTCGTCGTAGAGGTAACACGGGCTGTCACATTACTCTGAAACAGGTATTTCTTGTTGCGCATACCCACATCAAGCTTATCTTCCTTGGGTTGCCGGATGATACCATTTTCATAGAAGATTCCAGCATTCAGGAAGTAATCCACATTTTTGCTTCCGCCCTTGATGGAGATATTCAAATTCTGATTAACGGCGAAGTCTTTGAACAACATACTGTACCAGTCATTGTTTGGGAACAGGTAGGGATTTGCATTGGCACGTGTTTTATCTATCTTATCCCGGCTATAGAAAGGCTCATACTCTTGGTTATTGGCAATAGCCTGATTATAAACGGCTTCATTATACATATCCATGTAAGTCGGGCCATCTGCCATTTTCTGCACATAGGTAGGCATGGAGAAAGTATTATCAAAGCGGATATCTACAGACATTTTCTCGGAAAGCTGTCCTTGCTTGGTAGTAACGATGATAACTCCGTTAGCCCCCCGTGAGCCGTATAGGGACGTTGCCGTAGCATCTTTCAGCACAGAAAACGACGCGATAGATTCTGGAGGAATATTGTTCATCATCGTAGCGTTGATTTCCACACCGTCAAGTATGATCAGCGGTGAGGTATTCGAACCAAAAGTTGATATACCACGTATATAGAATTTCGCCTCATCAGAGCCTGGTTCACCCTGTGTTTGTACGGCGATGATACCTGGAACGTTCCCGGCAAATGAAGTACTAAGATTACTGGATGTCATCTTCAGGTCTTCCGGCTTCACTGCCTGCACAGCTCCCACGAGGGATTCTTTCTTTTGTTTGCCAAAACCGACCACGACCACTTCATCCAGCATCATACTCCTGTCCGGAGTCAAATTAACGGAAATGAACTTCTTATCTTTTACCACTACCGTTTTCTTCTGGTACCCAACATATGAAATGGTCAATGATGCGTTCTTTGCCAACTGTATAGTGAATATACCGTCCACATCTGTTATAACCCCGTTCTGCGTTCCACTTTCCAATACGGTAGCTCCAATAACAGGCTCTCCGTTTTCGTCTCCCACATATCCTTTCATTTCTGCTTTTACTTCTTTTTGCTGGCTCTCGTCGATCTTTCTATTATCTGCCGCCGTTACAACGGAAACGGGAAATAATGTGAAGGCTAACCATAACAGGATGCAACAGCTTTCGCTGGTAAGGCATCCTTGTTTTACTTTACAGTTCATATATCAATAGATTTTTTGATTAGTAGTGTAGATTTTTCTCTGAAATACAGGGAGGTGTGTCGTAATGCACGATGTACCCTCTTTTTTATTCATTACTATACAACTCTGTTCATTTTCTTTTCTATTATTCATTGTGTGTGCAATTTATTTTATAATTATTTCTTTGACTTTATATAAATTACAGTACAAATTCTCAAACTAAGAATCGTTTATATATACGATAGGAAAACAACTCTCTCTTCCGCCCGAAGGCTGGCTGGCAAAAAAAAGTAAATACCTTGTCATACATCAAATTTAGTTGTTAATATATTTGCAAA
This sequence comes from Bacteroides sp. NSJ-39, assembly GCF_014287315.1. Classification (NCBI taxonomy): domain Bacteria; kingdom Pseudomonadati; phylum Bacteroidota; class Bacteroidia; order Bacteroidales; family Bacteroidaceae; genus Bacteroides; species Bacteroides sp. NSJ-39. The sequence continues at coordinate 138,051 of NZ_JACOOB010000005.1, forward strand.
ATTACCCGGAACAACTCGGATAAAATATCAGAAAATGACCTGATATTATAAAATTTAAAGCAAAATACATATTACTAGTGCGATATGAAATCTTTAGGCAGTACTCCGAACTGTTTTTTAAAACAGCTTGAAAAATAGGAGGGGGTACTGAACCCTACCATGTAAGAGACTTCCACCACTCCATAGGTTCCTTCTTTCAGTATGGAAGCTGCCTGCTTCAAACGGAAAAGGCGGAGATATTCGTTCGGACTCATATTTAGGATTCCTTTCAATTTCCGGTAAAAGTTGGAACGTCCCATATTCATTGCATCCGCTATATCATCAATTTGCAGGTCCGTATTATCAAGATGGCGTAATACATACTCATTTAACTTGCTAATAAACATCTCATCGGCCTTTGTCTGCGCCATTGCATCTGCTTTGATAAAAGGAAATTCAATAAAGTGACGGCGTAATCTTTCCCGATTACTCAACAGATTTGCTACATTGGCACGAAGATACTCCATAGAAAACGGCTTTTCAATATACGCATCCGCCCCTTCTTCAAGTCCTTCGATTCTTGATTCCAGATTAGTTTTAGCTGTCAATAATATTACAGGAATATGACTATAGTCCAGATTTTGTTTCAGATGCTTGCATAATTCAACCCCGTCCATCAGAGGCATCATAATGTCACTTATTATCAGATCCACAGATTTCTGTTCAAGAACGTCCAACGCCTCGACCCCATTTTCCGCAATCAGTACATGATACAATGAAGACAATTGCCTGAACACAAAAGCAAGCATATCCTTATTATCTTCTACAACCAATATGGAAGCAACCTCTCTTTTATCTTTATCAGAAACTTCACGATCTTCATCATCATACCCAGGTTTCTTATGTTGTTCTTCCGAATCATCCGGAAGTGTCTGGTGTAATATTGGAATGGAAAGAATGAAACGGTTACAATCTAGCTCCCGGTCCATCACCAGCATACCTTGATGCAACTCTGCCAAGTAACGAGCCATAGCTAATCCGATGCCTGTGCCCGAGACAATATCTTTCCCGTCCCGGTATTGGACAAAGGCTTTAAAAATATTTTCACGCATTTCGATAGGGACTATATTCCCATCATTACTCATAGAGATAGTGAACACCTCATTCTTCTCATCAACAGACAAATGGAGATAAACGTATGTCCGGGCATATTTCAATGCATTAGCAAACAGATTACTGAGAATTTTGGTCAAAGCCTCTTTGTCAACAGAAGCCAACAATTCTTCCTCTGGAACTTCTACTTCAAGTTTAATTCCCCTTTGCTTTGCCAAAGTGGTGAAATACTTATAAACAGAGTGGACGATAGTACCGATATTATATTCTTTCGGATTCAATTTAAAACCTTTATTTTCCGCTTTACGGAAATCAAGTAATTGGTTTATCAGGTTCAGTAACCTCTCCACGTTCTGATCCATAATTTCCAATTCCATCCTTACATTTTCGGAGAGTTCCCTATCAGCAAGTACATTCTCCAATGGGCACTTTATCAGTGTTAAAGGAGTACGGATTTCGTGTGCCACATTTGTAAAGAAATCTATCTTAGTGGTGTAGAGTTCCTGCTCCTTTTCCTGTTCGAACTTCTCCATCTCTTTACGCTGCTTTTCAATAGTACGCTTCCTTAAATAAAAGAAGAGGGCGAAAAATGTACCGAGTATCAATAGGATATAAATCAGGTATGCCCATACGGATAAATAAAACGGGGGCAATATCCTGATCCCCAATGTGCGTACATCTGGATTCCATACACCATCACTATTCGCACCTTTCACGCGTAACATGTATGTCCCATAAGGTAAATTGGAATACGTAATAGGGCCCTTACCCGCTGTATGCCATTCGGAATCATACCCTTCCAGTCTATATAGCAGTGTATTCATGCTCGGTGACTGATAACTTATCGCAGCTATCCTGAAGGAGAACGAATTCTGATTTGACTGAAGTTCGATATGGTTTGACAAAGTGATACTTTGTTTCAATGGAGAGCCTTTTTCTCCGACTACCACCTTTTTATTAAAGAGCATAAAATCGGTAATCAAAACAGAGGGTAAAAAATCATTATCAATAAAGGAGGAGGGGGCAAAGGAGATGAAACCGTTAATACAGCCAAAATAAATCCGTCCATTCTTATCCTTATAGCTGGACTGGTAATTAAACTGGTTACTCAGCAACCCATTAGCAACTGTATACACTTTAAAACTGGAATTCTTCGGGTTAAAATGCACCAGCCCTTTATTGGTTGAAACCCAGAACAATCCCTTTTCATCTTCTTCAATCCGATAAATGACGTTGCTTGGCAGACCGATACCGTCATAACGGACAAAGGTGTTGGCGGAAGGCACAAAGCGGCAGAAGCCACCTCCTTGTGTGGTAAACCATAGCTGATTTTGACTGTCTTCAAAAATACTCAGCACCTTATTGGATGGAAGGGTGGACGAGTCTGCTTCCTCATGTACGAAATGTTCCCAACCACCTGTACGGACATTCTTTTTATAGACGCCATCGGCATAAGTTGCCAGCCATAAATTCCCCTGCTTATCCTCCTTTATATAATAAACAAACGTCCACCCAAGTTCGGGGACGCGTTTAAAACGTTCCGTATCTGGGTTGTACCGAAACAATCCTATTGTTGTTCCAAGATACAGATCGCCCGCAGTTATCCGGCAGATAGAAAAGATATCACTTGCAATATTATCATAGTGCTTTACAGCGTATGTCCTCAAATCAATACGCTTCAATCCTTTTGCAAAATTCCCAACCCACAGATAATCTCCGTCCAAATACAATCCGTGAACATTATGATAAATATCCGGATGAATGAACGGTTCGATTTTTCCAGTACTAGGATAATAATGGAAAAGCCCCTTATCTTCTGTACCTATCCAGAGTGTGCCGTCATGGGCGGCACAAAACTCCCGCACCCTTTTTCCCATTTTGTTTGATTCTTTCTGGGGATAGACTTTATCAAAGTAGGTATATTGCCGGGGGTAATAATTCACACCCCCAAAATAAGTCCCTATCCACATTCCGCCTTCACGGTCTTTGAGAATCGAATAGATGGCATTGTCAGAGATTGAATAGGGATCACCGTTGACGTTCTGCAAGTGGATGATTTTTGCCGTGTGCAGATTATAGATATAAAGTCCCGATTCGGTTCCTATCCATAATTCGTCATCTGAATAAAATGCAAGTTCCCTGATATAAATATCACCTCCCAATTCATCCTTGGAAAGAAGGGTACGGATAGTCTTATTAGTTAGGTTCACTTCTTTCAGTCCGAATACAGTTCCCACATACATGCAATTATAGGGTCCGGGGAGCAATTTATAGATGTATTCATCTCTGAAAGACACTTTTGAATCTTCTGGAAAAATCGGAGTTAAAGTTTTAAGCTTGTCTTTTGAATAATACAGATTTCCATCACGTATGTCCAACCAGCAGACATCGTCCGAATCAAAATAGAGTTGGCCGGAAGTTTTAAGGTTCAGAGTACCGGACCCGTCCGACTGATAATTAACCAACTGGCTATCCTGGGGATTGTAATAGAAGATTCCCCGCGTCTGAGTTACAACCCAGATACCTCCTTTCTGGTCCCCAGTTATCAGATTGACCGTACAGTCTATATCTATGTTTGAATTACTTATCAGAGTAAAATGCCTGACCTTTTCCATTTGTGGGCAATAGACATATAGGCCTACGTCTGTCCCAATCCATATTTGCCCAAGATTGTCTTCATACAAAGAAGTGATGAAATTATTGCCCAAGGTTCCGGATTCTTTCATGAAAGTCCGAAAAGAGATACCATCATACCGGTCAAGACCATCCTTCGTCCCAAACCACATAAATCCTTGTTTATCCTGAAGGATGGCATGGACCGTATTCTGGGATAATCCATTATTGATATCAAGTGAACGGAATGCATATTGTCCTTCATTCAGAACGGCAAGGGAATAAAGAGGCATCAAAGAAAGAAGTATTAATATAACTAAAATACGTAGTCTCTGCATTGTCTTAATTGTTAGTTTCATTAATTAACATACAACAGGATATAAGAATATCCTGAAAAGTGGATATCAGAGCTATTTCAACAGTATATTCTCAGTACGTCCCGGTGTCAGCAATTCCCAAAGGGATGCTACCGTCCAACCGGGAGCAAACATGTCATTATAATATCCTTTTCCATTCCTTCCATAATCCCAGTTGGTGTGCTGGATCACTTCCGGATAATAACCAACTTTTATCACTCCACACATATGTCCTTTATAAGGAAGTAACTGGCACATGGAAGTAGAAATGACTTCAGCAAAATCAGAGAAACGAGGTTCATTATACTCTTTGGAAAGCCAACGGAGCACATCGGCAAATTCAAAAATAAATACATCAATATGATTATTCTCCACCGAGACATTTCCCCAGCCGCGAGTTTTCAGACCGATATCACCCAACATCTGCCCGGGAGCAAACGGAACGTCCCAGACGTAATACCAGGACAAGGCAAAATAAGCCGCTTTTCGTGTCAGAGAGGCATAGTGGTTATGTTCCGTACCATTTGTTATCAATGATAAATAGTAAGTTGCCGTAGCGGTATAGAGGGAAGCTTCCTTATCCTCACAGTTTGCATCCAGCGTAGAGGAGAAATAGTCAGCCTTTGATATAAGCTCTTTTTCCAGATATTCCGCAGTACGCCGGGCAGCGGACAGATAGCGTTTGTCCTTAAAATATTTATATCCCATAACCAGAGGTAATGTAGCGGATGGAGTACTTCCTCCACTTCCGTCAACAACTGTAAAGTCATCATGGAATTTACGTGGAAAACTTCCATCTGGATTTTGCAGTTGCAAGAACATATCGAGCATTTTCTTTAAGCGTTGTTCCCAATCAGGATGGTGACGTTTATACTTCTGTTCATAATTCAGATAATGAAACATGGCATAAATTCCTTCCGACTGACGACGTATGCTATGCACTGGGCGTTCTTCTTTCACATCACTATCATTTTCCAGATTTACCCATTCACGCAAATAACCGGTTTCCGTAAAGCCATTTTCTAAGTAACTATCAAATATCTTTTTACTGCTAGCTGCAAGGTCATCACGTCCATTCTCATTGCCAAACTCCCATGCATTGAAAGCGTTTAGAAGTACGCGACCGACAAAACCTATCTCTGCTACATTCATGTTGGCACAGGCTGCCACTTTCATTTCAGGGCTGGAGTAATAGGCAAGAGCTTTGTCCCCAACAAAACTTTCCACAAAATAATTGCTCAGCACTCCTTTTATCTCTTCTGGAGAAAAAGGTATTTTCACAGGTTGGGGACGGTATGTATCATAACAATATTCCCAAGTATGGCAAATAAAATCTGAGTAGTCTGTAGCCTGCCCCTCGATAAATTCCCAGGTCAGGAGTACTGTTTCTCCTTTTTTTAGATATTGGAAAGATGTAACCTCCGGAGCCAGCGTCAACTTACGAATATAGGTTTTAGGAGCTTCTCGGTAAGGAAATCCAAAAGATAGTGTTGATGTTCCGTCATGGCTCTCAAAGCCGGTGAACCCTAGGGACGTTTTGCCCGAGAGGATGATTTCGCCTGTTTGGTGGGTAGCAAGGGCATCCCATTGAAAATCGTCCTTGCGTGCCACAGTCATATAACGTCCATCTTTCTGATTGAAGATACCGGTAAGGGGTGAGCTCAGACGATCCTCACGTACCAGCCAACTCTCTGATATATGAAATGAAGGAGCACCTTTAGGAGAACGTAAATTGCGACTATACCAGAATCCTGGTAGATAAAACATACAGTCATTATGTCGGAAGCCTGTTTTCAACTGTTGTTGATAATTAAAGTACACGTCTTCCAATGCCGTAATACTTACTACCATTACACATTTAACATTGTCACGTTCTATTCTCTCTGTAATGATTAATGGTATTTTTTCTTCAGACTCTAACAGATAGATTCCCTTATCATCAACGGCTCCTTGAAAAGCAAGGGAATAGTTTCGTGATTGATTACCGGGAACCTTCAAGGAGACTTGTGCAGATATTCTTTTATATATATCATTAACAGTCCTAGCATCAATAGTAATAGTACAGATCATCAGGCAACAAAGCATACATCTTAATTTTGTCATATAAATCAGATAATTTAGTTTATTAATATTCTTTTAATTTGCGTTCCAAAATTAGGATATTACGTATACAAAGAATGTGATTTTTTGAGCAATTATTATAAGATTTCAGTAGAATTCATAAGAAACAGCCCATTAAGTATTTATTTTTTAATCCTCTATTAAGATCCCATTACAATATACACTTATATTTTTATTGGGATATTTAATACTACAAATGTAAATGTGTCAGAATGCGGGCACAACCTCAGGTCCCTAGCCTTTGTATTGACGAGACTTCTTTAAGCTGCGGAGAATTATATACTGTTGTCACTAATCGTGCGGGACGTGGTGGCAGAGGTACACTTGTGACCATGATACGTGGCACGAAGTCTGAAGACGTCATAAAGGTGCTTGAAATGATTCATGTCTCCAAGCGCAAGACAGCCAAAGAGGTCACTTTAGATCTTTTGCCGACCATGATGCGGATCGTCTGAACGGCTTTTCCCAATGCCACTATGACAGGTTATCGGTTTCATGTACCTTAATTCCGCAATACTATTGTAAATTAAATCTTTTAAGTAGAGGTTGTGTCAAAACGCTGACACACCTCTTTTAAATGCTATTTAATGCGAAATTACAAAAATACGCATTTAGATGGAGGCAAACTGTTTGCGCCATTGGCTAGGTGACATGCCCGTTTTTTGTTTGAATATACGATAAATCCATGTGTGGGATGAGAAACCGCACTCTGTGGAAATAGCGTCAATGCTATATTCGGGGTTGGCTTTCATCATGCGAACAGCCTCATTAAAACGAATGTCGCTAAGCCAGGTTCTAAAATTGGTGTATTCTGACTGATTGAAGTATTCTGTCAGTTCGTTTTTCTTGTATCCCAACTTGGTAGCTAGCGAATAGATGTTAACTTCATAGTCCTTATAAAATCCCTCTTCACACCATTTCTTGAGGGCTAATTCTATTTCCATCTTTCTATTAGCTGTCAAGATATTTGTGCCATGAGTGTTCTTGCCGTCTTTCATGTCTTCTGCTTCCGTGACTTTTGCTTCTGCGTCATTTTCCTCAGGAATGACTTCTTTGGGTGTGATGTAATAGCCCATAGCAATGAAAGTGTGGACGAAAAAGATGACAGAGAGTAATATCAAGGGACCTATTATATATAATAAGGTATTGAAGAGGATTGCTACAGGAAGGAGTCCAGCAGCAAAGTATAGCAAAATGATGCTGGCTTGCGAATAGCGCACGTATGGAATCAAGTCGATTCCGAAATTCTCCATGAGCTTCTGCTTTCGGGCTTTTGTTTCTTTGCGAATGATAAGAATAAAATATGCCATGCTAGCCACAAAAAGACCGAGCATCACATAGAGCATATTGCCAATGTGTAAACTTTGACTTTTGAACATGCCAATGACGAAAACTATGGCGATGAGTATGTATGCCATCATACCACGTAAACAATACCGTCGCACTTTGTTGCCTGTGCTCTCTATGTTGATTATGGAGAGAGTGATGGCAAATGCCACTGGAGTATAGAACAATATGTTGAATGCTGCGCCCACATCGGTACCTTGTGCACGGAGTCCATGAATCATCTGTAAGAGGTAGTGGACGGAGAAGAATAGCATGGATGCAACGAGAATCCATCTTGATATTTCGTAGCGCCACACCTTCCATCTCACCTGCAAACTTGCCATGGCTAATTGCAATGCTAGCATGGCTGTAATGACGCAACATACAAGTTGTAATATGAATAACGATTTCATAGTATTGTTATTACCTTAATTCCGCAACACTATAAATTTTAACTTTTATAATATCCTGAACAACAAAAAGTTCTTGGACAAGCCAAGCGGCAAAGCCGAGCGGCTCAGGATTTTGTCATGTCAAAGGATTCACTTAACTTAGTGTTGCAAAAATAGTCAAACAAAACCTCATCAAGCATGGTAAAAGTACAAATAAAATCCGAGAAACTCACATCTTTTGGTGGTATATTTCCAATTATGGAGAAATTCGACAGGATGTTGTCTTGTACAATAGACTCTACTTTAGGTTTGCGTAGCAAAGTGTATGGCTATCAATATAGCGAGATAATACGTTCTCTGATGTGCGTATATTTCTGTGGAGGGTCATGTGTCGAAGACGTGACCTCACACCTTATGGAAGCACTTTGCTTGCATCCACCCCTCCGTACATGCAGCGCAGACACAATACTTAGGGCCATTCGTGAATTGACCACACCGAATCTGACCTACAGGTCTGATTCGGGCAAAAGCTACGACTTCAACGTGGCTTCCGACCTTAACAATCTGCTTGTCAATGCATTGCTGGCAACTGGACAGTTGCTGCCAGACAATGAATATGACTTTGATTTTGACCACCAGTTCATTGAGACGGAGAAATTTGACGCAAAAATGACCTACAAGAAGTTTACCGGTTACAGTCCAGGAATAGCAACGGTCGGCGATGTCATCGTCGGGATAGAGAACCGCGACGGCAATACCAATGTCCGTTTCCATCAGGAAGACACTCTAAAACGTATTTTTGAGCGTTTGGAGAATGCCAGAATACATATAAACCGTGCGAGGATGGATTGTGGCTCATGCTCTGAGGCTATGGTGGAAATGGTGGAGAAGCACAGTCGGCATTTTTATATCCGCGCAAACAGGTGTGTATCGTTGTATGACGATATCTTTGCCTTGCGCGGATGGAAGACCGAATACATAAACGGTCACGAGTTTGAGATATGCTCCATCATTGCAGAGAAATGGGTCGGCAAAGCGTACCGCCTTGTCATACAGCGGCAAAGAAGCATCAACAAGGAACTCGACCTGTGGGAAGGGGAATATACATACAGATGCATACTGACAAATGACTATACTTCGACAGACCGTGACATCGTGGAGTATTACAACAAGCGTGGCGGTGCTGAGCGTGTATTGGACGACATGAACAACGGCTTTGGCTGGAAACGGCTGCCAAAATCGTTCATGGCGGAAAACACGGTGTTCCTGCTTCTGACCGCTTTAATACGAAACTTTTACAGACACCTCATATCTGACGCAAACATGAAGAGCTTTGGACTTAAACGCACAAGCAGAATCAAAACTTTTGTATTCAAGTATGTTTCTGTCCCTGCAAAATGGATTAAGACTGCAAGACAGCACATACTGAACATATACACAAGCAATGATGCATACATGATGGCCTTCAAATTTGATTTTGGGTAGCCTCAAATCTTCGTGGCCTTTTGCGTATTGCCTCAAGTCGCATCATGGGGTAAGGGGATTTTGTCTCTTGCGACTGCACCATTAGGGTTCTTTACGAAAACGAGTCGTTTTAGAGAGGTATCTGCAACCCCAGATATCAAAAATATTACAGGTTGCGGATTTTAGGATGTACAAAAGCTCTTTTATGAGGCAATTGATGAACTCAGGATTACTTATCGCTGAAGGGCACGGGATTTGGAGAGCGGAGAGCGATGAAATTCAGTGGCGCAGAGAGTAAAATAATAAAAAAGTTGGATTTTTATTGACGCGAATCAATTCTTTTAGTATTTTTGCCTTGTCTTTTACCAAAAAAGATTAATAACAGTAAGCGTTAGGCATTATCCATGTTCAGGAAATCCCCAATTTCAAGACAACAATTGGATAATACATCAGGTGTCCCTATGCACTATTATATCTTGTTAGCATATATAGGCGTGGGGCTTTGTGTATTATATGTTGTTGAGTATGGGGATACTTCTGAACGGTAATACCAAAGTTCCCACGCTTAACTTTATATAAACACAACTTCAGGGAACAGAGTTGTCATATAATCGCATTATGAAAGCAATTTGTTTCAAAACCGGACAGGTCCTGCCTTCCGTTTTCATTCCTCTGTCTGTTACTGTCTTTAGTGGAATTCTCTGCCTTTTTGTTTCCATTCCTGCCCCTTTTCGGGACTTGCGGCTATTATTACACAAATTACATGCCAAACAGTTTCTCTGAATCCATTTATGGCATTCAATAATCCCCCTGGACATACAGAAGAGGAACTTTGGCAACAAATACTCTCCCTGTCAAGGGAATTGCAGGAATGCAGGGCCTACCTGCACTATCATAATACGCTGGATTACATATACGACAAGATCAACATGATAGAGAAAGAACTGGATATCTTGTTGAGAATGTTGTAGGGATCTTGTGACAAAAAGGCATGATAATTATACATTTTTATGACTATTTGTCTCGCAAGCATTAAAATTCATTTTACAACTCCATAAGAGTCCGATTTACAGATGCTATCACATAAATTCATGATTATTGCAGGATATGAATTACGATTTATTTTGTCTAATTTCAAATATCAGAACAGCCATGGATAAACGAATTGAATATGCGATGAACACATTGATCAATACAGAAATCTGGTCAACTAACCTGTACCTGTCATTGCAGGTCTATTTTGAGGGGCAGCAACTTCTGATATTGGCCTCATGGCTAAGTGCACAGGCACAGGACAATATGGGCAAGGTCTATCAGATGATGAACCGCATCTATCATGAAGGAGGTGCTGTAACCATCCATGAAATCAGGCGCGACATCCGGCAATGGCCGACACCGCTGGCTGCCTTGAACACCCTGCTTGAACATGAACAATATATATCCCGTCAGATATCCGAACTTCACGTACTATGCCAGAATACGGATTCATCCATCCATTCTTTCATCAAGGGGCTGTACACAAAACGGATATATGTAAGTACGGCGTTTATGGAATTGTTGCGTATCCTGGCCATGGAATATGAACGCAGGCTGCCCTGCTTCATATGATGTGTCAAATCGTGTAACCTGACCGGAGTTTATTGTTCACAGAGAAAATAATGGTCTAAAAATAAAACAAGTATCATCCTATGGATATATTCGCATACTCAATGTTGTGTTTCACTTCGTTGTTCACATTGATGGACCCCCTCGGAGTGATGCCGGTTTTCCTGCAGATGACCGAGGGCATGAGTGCCGGAGAACGCCGGAGCATCGCCTTAAAATCCTGCGCCCTCACGTTCGTCATACTGGTACTTTTCACCTTGTGCGGCAGGTTCCTGTTCCATTTTTTCGGGATCTCGACCAATGGTTTCCGGATTGCGGGAGGTATCATCATCTTTAAAATCGGATATGACATGCTGCAGGCACACTTCACCCATGTGAAACTGAACGAGAACGAGAAAAAAGAATATTCCAGGAACATCACCGTCACGCCTCTTGCCGTTCCGATGCTGTGCGGTCCGGGTGTAATTTCAAGCGGCATAACACTGATGGAAGATGCCCCTGAGCATATTTTCAAAATTGCACTGGTTTGCGTGATCGCCCTAGTCTGTCTCCTCTCTTTCATTATCCTTTGCGTGTCAACGCGGCTTTTGAAAATTCTTGGAGAAACCGGAAATAATGTGATGATGAGACTGATGGGGCTTATTCTGATGGTCATCGCCGTGGAATGTTTCATAAACGGGATGCAACCTGTCCTGACAGATATTTTGAGACAAGCACACGCTTGCCCCTGAATATGAAAAATAAAAAATAGTACCAACATTAAAAATTAGATTCATTATGACCGAGAATTTACAAAAGGCCCTGAACGGGCAGATTACTGCGGAATTATGGTCCGCCAACCTGTATCTTTCAATGTCCTTCTATCTGGAAAAGGAAGGTTTTTCCGGCATGGCCCGCTGGATGCGCAAGCAATCGGCGGAAGAGACAGGACACGCATGTGCCATCGCCGAATATATGGCCAAACGTGAGGCGGAGGCAAAAGTGGACAAGGTCGATGTGGTTCCACAGGGTTGGGGCAGTCCCACCGAAGTCTTTGAACATGCCTTGGAACACGAGAGACATGTTTCCAGATTGATTGACGAACTGGTACATCTGGCTTCCGAGGAGAAAGACAATGCCACCCGTGATTTTCTTTGGGGATTTGTCAGGGAGCAGGTGGAGGAAGAGGCGAATTTCCTGAACATCGTAAACCTGATGAAGAAAGCCGGAGAGAGCGGCATCCTTTTCATGGATGCAAAACTGGGGGAACGCCAGTCCTGATTTGGAATAAAAAAACGACTGACATGAGCACGATTATTGATTTGTTGGGAACGCAGGCAGGATACTACCTGGACCATGTATGCAAGACAATAGACAAGAAACTCATCCATATCCCCGAGCCGAATATGATAGACAAGGCATGGGTGGATTCCGACAGGAATATACGCACCTTGGAGAGCCTGCAAGCCCTGTACGGGCACGGGCGTCTGGCCAATACCGGGTATGTCTCCATCCTGCCGGTGGATCAGGGGATAGAACATTCTGCCGGAGCATCCTTTGCACCCAATCCTCTTTACTTCGATCCCGGGAACATTGTGAAACTCGCTATCGAGGGAGGATGCAACGCCGTGGCATCCACATTCGGAGTTCTGGGAGCTGTGGCACGTAAGTACGCCCATAAGATTCCTTTCATCGTGAAGTTGAACCATAACGAGCTGCTGACTTATCCGAACAGTTATGACCAGGTCATGTTCGGTACAGTGAAGGAGGCATGGAACATGGGTGCCGTTGCCGTGGGGGCAACTATCTATTTCGGTTCGGAACAAAGCCGCCGCCAGATTGTGGAGGTCTCACAGGCGTTTGAATATGCCCATGAGTTGGGGATGGCCACGGTATTGTGGTGTTATCTGAGAAACAGCAGTTTTAAGAAAGACGGGATTGACTATCATGCGGCAGCAGATCTGACAGGGCAGGCCAACCATATCGGGGTCACCATCAAGGCTGATATCGTGAAGCAGAAGCTGCCGTCCAACAATGGAGGTTTTAAAGCCATCGGATTCGGTAAGACCGACGGGCGTATGTATACGGAACTGGTCTCCGACCATCCGATAGACCTCTGCCGCTACCAGGTGGCCAACGGGTATATGGGAAGGGTTGGCCTGATCAATTCGGGGGGCGAGTCCCATGGGACATCTGACCTGCATGATGCCGTCGTAACCGCAGTGGTGAACAAACGTGCCGGAGGTATGGGACTTATCTGTGGGAGAAAAGCCTTCCAGAAGACGATGAAAGACGGGGTCTCGCTTCTGAACACCATTCAGGATGTCTATCTGGATCCTTCGATAACCGTTGCATAAAAACTATATGGCATGAAAAGGATCGTATTGTTGAGACATGGCGAGAGCCTATGGAACAAGGAAAACCGCTTTACCGGTTGGACCGATGTAGACCTGAGTGATAAGGGGATCGCAGAAGCCTGTAAAGCCGGTGATATGCTGAAAGAAGCGGGATTCTCTTTTGAGGCGGCTTACACATCCTATCTGAAACGGGCTGTGAAAACGTTGAATTGTGTTCTGGACCGTCTCAATGAAGACTGGATCCCGGTGGAGAAAAGCTGGAGGTTGAACGAGAAACACTACGGCATACTTCAGGGACTTAACAAAAGGGAGACAGCAGACAAATATGGCGAGGAACAAGTCCATATCTGGCGGAGAAGTTACGGCGTGTCGCCCGAGCCGGTGAAGGAAGACGATCCCCGCTATCCGGGGAACGACACCCGTTACGCCGGTGTTCCCGAAATGGAACTGCCACGGACTGAATCCCTGAAGGATGCCGTCATGCGTGTCATGCCCTATTGGGAATGTGTCATCCTACCCACATTGATGCATAGGGACAACCTGCTTGTCGTTGCCCATGGAAACAGTCTGCGCGGGATAGTCAAGCATCTCAAGAATATTTCCGATACGGACATATCCCTCTTGAACCTGCCCACGGCAGTACCTTATGTATTCGAATTTGATGAACGGCCGGTGCTTGTCAGGGACTATTTCCTCGGAGACCAGGAGGAGATACGGAGACGGACGGAGGCTGTAGCCGAACAAGGTATGATCAGACGATAAGAGTCAGTCAATCAGACTGATTTGTATTGTCTTTTTGAATATTTTATTTATTAACAATTTAAAAAAGGAGGTAAAAATGGTACCTGTAAAAACAAATTCAAACTGGTTGCCGAGTATTTTTAACGATTTCTTCGAGAATGAGTGGCTGGCAAAAACGGGAGTTACGGCTCCTGCCATCAATGTCATTGAGAATGACAAGGACTACAAGGTTGAAATGGCGGCTCCCGGAATGACGAAGGATGATTTCAAGGTGAATGTTGACGAAAACAACAACCTGACAATCTGCATGGAAAAGAAAGAAGAGAAGAAGGAGGAGAAGAAAGACAAGAAGTATCTCCGCCGCGAATTCTCTTATTCCAAGTTCCAGCAGACCATCCTGCTACCTGAAAACGTGGAGAAGGATAAGATTTCCGCAAAAGTCGAACACGGGATCCTGTCCATTGAAATCCCGAAAGTGAAGGAGGAAGAAAAACAAAAAACTTCCAAGGCTATCGAGGTTAAATAATTCCATATCTGGAATGGTGTAAGGCCGGACAGGCTTTTCCTGTCCGGAGAGCCGTCCGGCCTTTAACAGGCACTTCCGGAACAGGGAACCGGCACAACCGATGAAGGAATTCAATTTTGAAAAAGAGCTGCTTAGCGTACAGGACGAACTGTTCCGTTTCGCGTACAAACTGACAGCGGACAGGGAGAAGGCGGAAGATCTGCTGCAGGATACCCTGCTCAAGGCAATGCTTCACAAAGAAAGTTACAACAAGAACACAAATTTCAAAGGGTGGCTGTTTATCATCATGCGTAACACGTTTATCAACGGTTACCGGGCGGAGGTCGGTCATACCCGTCTGTACATATCCTCCGATCCTGCATATTATTCGCGGATCATGGACGAGTCCCGTACAGAGGAGGTGGACAGGAACTATGACCTGGAAAAGATACGTAATGCCATCAAAAGTATACCGGAGTCGCATTTCATACCTTTTGAGATGTACCTGTCAGGGTTCAAATACCGTGAGATAGCGGAAAGAACCGGTGTGAGTTTGGGAACCATAAAGAGCCGTATTTTTCACTGCCGGAAAAAACTGAAAGCTATATTGGCAGAATGAAACAAAACAAGAACTGAGATAGATGAAAAAAGATGAATATATAGGAATCCTTACTTCCGGAGGGGACGCTTCCGGAATGAATGCGGCAATCCGTGCCGTGACCCGTACCGCCATTTTCAACGGCTTCAAAGTCAAAGGAATTTACAGAGGGTACGAAGGCCTGATAGCGGGCGAGTCCAGGGAACTTACGACCGAGGATGTGAGCAGCATCATCCAGCGTGGGGGAACCATCCTGAAAACGGCACGTTCCGAAGCGTTCACCACCCCGGAAGGACGCAGAGAGGCATACGATACCATGAGGAAAGAAAAAATCGGGGCGCTGGTAGTCATCGGGGGCGACGGCTCACTGACTGGAGCCCGCATATTTGCCGAGGAATACCCTGTCACGTGCATAGGACTGCCCGGTACCATCGACAATGACCTGTACGGTACCGATTTTACAATCGGATATGATACGGCCCTGAACACCATTGTGGAGTGTGTGGACAAAATCCGGGATACAGCCACCTCGCACGACCGAATTTTCTTTGTCGAGGTGATGGGACGCGACGCCGGTTTCCTCGCCCAGAACAGCGCAATAGCCTCGGGAGCCGAGGCCGCCATTATTCCGGAAGACCGGACGGATGCGGATCAGCTGGAGACTTTTATCGGACGCGGATTCCGGAAGACCAAGAACAGCAGCATCGTCATCGTGACGGAAAGCCCGGGCAATAAGAATGGCGGAGCCATGCACTATGCCGACCGGGTAAAAAGGGAATACCCCGGATATGATGTCAGGGTCTCTATCCTGGGACATCTACAACGGGGAGGAGCGCCAAGTGCCAACGACCGCATATTGGCCAGCCGGCTGGGTGAGGCCGCCATACAGGCCCTGATGGAGGACCAGCACAATATCATGGTAGGCATACATAACAATGAGATTGTCTATGTTCCTTTTGACCAGGCTATCAAGAACGACAAGCCCATTGACAAAAACCTGATCCGTGTCCTTAACGAGTTGTCCATATAAAATGTTACTCCTATGTCGGAAGTTGCCCCTTTAATATCAGACCTTGCCACTATCTTGATTATAGCCGGTATCATAACCGTCATTTTCAAATGGCTGGGACAGCCGGTCATAGTGGGATATATTGTGGCCGGTATTATGGCAGGTCCTTCCATTTCCCTATTCCCGACTGTTTCCGACCAGGCCAATATCAAGATATGGGCGGATATCGGTGTTATTTTCCTCCTGTTCGCCATAGGACTGGATTTCTCGTTCAGAAAGCTGATAAGTGTGGGAGCCTCGGCCATATTCTCCACTGTTATCATCGTCTGCGGCATGATGTTCCTGGGATATACGGCAGGCAATGCGATGGGCTTCTCACACACGAGCTGTATCTTTCTGGGCGGAATGCTGTCCATGTCCTCCACCGCCATCGTATTCAAAGCATTCAGTGACATGGGGCTTCTCGATCAGAAATTTACCGGTATTGTCCTGGGGATACTAATCATTGAGGACGTGGTGGCGGTAATCATGATGGTGGTCCTCTCCACATTGGCTGTAGGCAAGCATTTTGAAGGCTTCGAAATGCTGGAGAGCATATTGAAACTTGCGGCCTTTCTTATTTTCTGGTCAGCATTGGGAATCTATCTGATTCCTACCCTTCTGAAAAGATTGAACCGCTTTATTAGCAATGAAATACTGTTGACAACCTCCCTGGGACTATGCCTGGGAATGGTGATGATAGCGACAAAGGCGGGATTCTCCGCCGCGCTGGGTGCGTTCGTCATGGGATCCCTGCTGGCAGAAACAGATAAAGCGGAAGAAATCGCACATATCGTGCAACCGGTAAAGGACCTGTTCGCCTCCGTTTTCTTCGTATCAGTGGGAATGATGATCGACCCTGCCATGATATGGGAATATGCCGTTCCTGTTTTTATCCTGACGGCACTGGTCCTATGCGGGCAGGTCCTGTTCGGGAGTTTCGGCGTGTTGCTTTCCGGACAACCGCTAAAGATTGCGATACAAGCCGGCTTTTCCCTGGCACAAGTGGGTGAGTTTGCGTTCATCATCGCTTCGTTAGGAATCAGTCTGAATGTAATGGACAAATACCTTTATCCGGTCATAGTGGCAGTATCGGTCATCACCACTTTCCTTACTCCTTATATGATAAGACTGTCGGATCCCGTCTACTGTTTTGCAGACAGGCACTTGCCACAATTCCTGAAAGATTACCTGACGCATTATTCTTCTGGAACAATGACCACAAGACATCAAGGCTCCTGGCACAAGCTCATCAGGTCCATGTTGGTATCCGTCACCCTTTATCTGGTGGTATGCCTGTTTTTCATAGCGCTGTTCTTCTCCTATGCGTATCCTCTGGTAATGGGACGTATTCCGGGGATGAAAGGAAGCCTGCTGAGCTTCGTTCTTGTCCTCCTTATCATATCCCCGTTTTTGTGCGCCATCATCATGAAGAAAAACAATTCCGTCGAATTCCGCAAACTTTGGGCGGACAACAGGTTCAACAGGGGGCTGCTGGTATCAATGATAGTGATCAAGGTGTTGATCTGTATCATTATCGTAATGGGTATCATCATCCGTCTTTTCAATGTCGCTTTGGGGTCAGGACTGATATTATCTTTCCTGATCATTGTCGTTATCTATTTTTCCAAGCGGATACGGAAACGATCGCTAAGTATGGAAAAACAGTTCCTCGAGAATTTCCAGGGTACAGCCGGGACATTTCCACAGGAAGAACCGGAAACAGGAGAAACCTCCACAGAAAAAAATCATGAACTATCAAATAAGTAAAATGTTATGGAATATTCAAGTTATCATGTAAACGTCCCACAATGGAGGGAGATTACAGTCGGTTCACACCTTCCGGCAGAATTGCGGAGATTTGCGGAGATGGCACATAATCTTTGGTGGACCTGGAACGAGGATGCGAAGAGTTTATATAGTGGTTTGAACCCGGAACTATGGGAAGAGGCGGAACAGAATCCGGTACTGTTTCTGGAACGGATGGATTATGAAGAGCTGGAGGCACTGACACATGACGGAAACTTCATGCGTAAGATGGAAAACGTATATTCCACTTTTAAGGCGTATCTTGATGTGGAGCCGGACCACAGCCGTCCGTCAGTTGCCTATTTCAGCATGGAATATGGTCTGGACAGGGTTCTTAAAATCTATTCCGGCGGTCTGGGCATATTGGCAGGTGACTATCTGAAGGAAGCTTCGGACAGTAACGTAGACCTCTGCGCTGTAGGGCTTTTATATCGTTATGGCTATTTTGACCAGGCTCTGGCGATGGACGGGCAGCAACAGGTTCATTATGACCCACAGAATTTCGGGCAGCTTCCGATAGAGAAAGTGATGCAGCCTGACGGGCGACAACTGGTAATCCATGTTCCCTATGCCGACAGTTTCACGGTCCATGCCAATGTATGGAAGGCCAATGTGGGACGTGTTTCCCTCTACCTGCTGGATACGGACAATGAACTGAACAGCGAGTTCGACCGTCCGATTACCCATCACCTGTATGGCGGTGACTGGGAAAACCGGCTCAAGCAGGAAATACTGCTCGGCATCGGAGGAATGATGACATTAAAAGTATTGGGCATCGAGAAAGATGTATATCACTGCAACGAGGGGCATGCCGCACTGATCAATATCCAGCGGTTATGCGACTATATATCCGAAGGCCTGGACTTCGGACAAGCCATGGAACTGGTTAGGGCTTCCTCGCTTTACACTGTGCATACACCTGTGCCTGCCGGCCATGACTATTTCGATGAGGGGCTTTTCAATAAATATATGAAAGGATATCCTGATAAGCTGGGCATTACGTGGGACGAGTTGATGAACCTCGGACGGCAAACTCCGGGCAACAAGGGAGAACGTTTCTGCATGTCGGTATTCGCCTGCAAAACCAGCCAGGCGGTAAACGGTGTCAGCAAGCTGCACAAGTCCGTTTCACAGCAGATGTTCGCGCCTCTCTGGAAAGGCTATTTCCCGGAAGAGAACCATGTGGGCTATGTGACGAATGGCGTACACTTTCCCACTTGGTGTACGGCGGAGTGGAAAAAGCTGTTTAAGGACAATTTCGATGAGAATTTCATGAACGACCAGTCCAATCAGGAAATATGGAAAGGCGTTTATAATATACCCGATGAAGAGATATGGAACATGCGGAAAAGGTTGAAAACCAAACTGATATCCTACATCAAGTGGAAATGCGGCCGGGACTGGCTCAAAAGCCAGGTTGACCCGGCATTGGGTGTCTCCATTTTCGAGAAGTTTAATCCGAATGCTCTTCTTGTCGGCTTCGGAAGGCGCTTTGCAACTTACAAAAGAGCTCATCTTTTGTTTACCGATTTGGATCGTCTGGCGCGGATTGTGAACAATCAGGAACATCCCATACAGTTTGTCTTTGCAGGAAAAGCCCATCCAAACGACACTGCCGGGCAAGGGCTCATCAAGCAGATTGTGGAGATATCCCGCCGTCCTGAATTCTTGGGTAAAATCATCTTCCTTGAGAATTATGACATGGACCTGGCACGGCATCTTATTTCTGGGGTTGACATCTGGATGAATACTCCCACCCGTCTTGCGGAGGCTTCCGGAACTTCCGGTGAGAAGGCTCTGATGAACGGCGTACTCAACTTCTCCGTGCTGGACGGTTGGTGGTACGAAGGCTACCGCAAGGAGGCGGGATGGGCCATCACCGACAAGGCCACCTATCAGGATGAACAGTACCAGAACCAACTGGATGCGGAAACAATTTATTTCCTGCTGGAACATAATATCCTGCCGTTATATTATGAACGGAAAGAAAAAGACTATCCGGAAACCTGGGTCAAGTACATCAAGAACTCGGTTGCGCAAATAGCTCCCCGCTTCACGATGAAAAGACAGCTGGATGACTACTATGACGGATTTTACAACAAGTTGTCGGAACACTTTCATGTTTTGGCGGCGGACAATTATGCAAAGGCGAAAACGCTTGCCGGCTGGAAGGCAGCTGTCGACAGCAGATGGAATGCCGTGGAAATCGTTTCCGTGAATGCGGGAAAAGGATTGGACGCCACGGTGGAGGCTGGTAAGGAATACGAGATGACGGTCGTCATTGACGAGAAAGGGCTGGACAACGCGATCGGATTGGAATCGGTCATTATACGGCATGAGGAGAATGAGGATCGCATCCATGAGGTCATTCCTTTTTCTTTGACATCCAAAGACGGAAACCTATACACTTTCAAGGCAATAACCAGAATGTTCAGCGCTGGAAGCTTCAAACAGGCATTCAGAATGTATCCCAACCATCCCCTGTTACCTCACCGGCAAGATTTTTGTTATGTACGATGGTTCTGAACGGACATGAATAAGCAAGAGTTACTGACAAATGGACGGTGTAAGAAGAAGGCGGACCGAGAAACCGTCTGGCCGGTTGTCATCATGAACTTCACCGGTGTGTATGCCCATGAGGTATTTGCACGGAACAATCAGTTCATTTGGCTAGACTGCCGTCACCTTTCTGGAACGAGAGGTTACTGTGACAAGGAGGGGATACGAAAATTGAAGCGGGTGATTGCCGGTTATCCAGCGGAAGGTATCCATTTCATTGATTCGGGCAATTATCATTACCTGACCAAATTATGGACAGACAAACTTCGAGTTCCGTTCTCTCTGATTGTATTCGACCATCACCCCGACATGCAGCCTCCCTTGTTCAAGGGCATGCTTTCTTGTGGGAGCTGGGTAAAAGACATGTTAGACTGGAATATGCTTTGCAAGAAAGTGGTGATAGTCGGTGCATCGGACAAACTGATACGCACCGTACCGGAAGAATACGGACAACGAGTCAGTTTTTATAGCGAAGCGACGTTAGCTCACGAGAAGGGCTGGCGCAATTTCTCCTCTGCGTATATTGAAGGACCGGTTTACTTGTCCATAGACAAGGATGTCCTGAACCCGGCATCCGCAGTAACAGACTGGGATCAAGGGTCTTTCAGCCTGCAGGAACTGGAGGAATTACTGGCAATTGTCCTTCGAAAGGAACGTGTAGTCGGCATTGATATCTGCGGGGAATGCTCCGCAACGCTTACTTTGTTTGAGGAGAGGCGGGAAGCCACCGTGGACAGCCGGGCGAACAAGGAGCTGCTCAAACTCATACAGTCATTCTCCTGTTTTTTATAAAGCTGTTGGATATTGTTAATTATATTATCACATAAACCATATTTTATTATTATGATGAAAACAATTGTTCGTAAAATCGGTCTGGTTGCACACGATGCAATGAAAAAGGACATGATAGAATGGGTTCTTTGGAACTCGGAACGTCTGATAGGGCATAAGTTCTATTGTACGGGAACCACCGGTACACTCATTAAAAAAGCGCTCGAAGAGAAACATCCTGAAACAGAATGGGATATCACGATTCTGAAATCCGGTCCTTTAGGTGGTGACCAGCAAATGGGCTCACGTATTGTGGAAGGAGAGATTGATTATTTGTTCTTTTTCACGGATCCGATGACATTGCAGCCACATGACACGGATGTAAAGGCACTGACCCGGCTGGCGGGAGTTGAAAATATAGTTTTCTGTTGTAACCGTTCGACAGCGGACCATATTATTTCCAGTCCTTTGTTTCTTGACCCGACCTACAAACGGATTCATCCAGACTATACCAATTATACACAACGCTTTGAAAACAAAGAAATTGTATCGGAAGCAGTAGAACGGGTGAAGAAACGGATGAGCCGAAATGAAAACAATATGATCGAATGAGAATGTAATGTCCAATAAAGGGGATGTGATATGTTTCAGTCATAAAAAGCAGGTTCCTATCCTTTCTGTGAGTATAAAAAAAGATTAAAAGATCAACTGTGTGATAGCAAACTTGCGAGGTATCCTCAAATGGTTTGAAACAGTAATAAACTTTTATCATAAGTTTCTATTATTCCCTTTTATATGAGCGAACACGCCTTTTTGTAGGATTCCAATATAAGAATGAAGACTTCCATGTGGTTGAAACTTAAAATCCTTTTAGGATATGTCATACTGCTTCTCCTGCTCGTCCTGACCATTCATATCTTCCGCAAGGAACAGACGAGGCGGAACAGCCTGCGACAGGATGAGCATGAACTGGCCTGTATCCGGCATCTGGCCGGAGAAACATACGCGGGCTTGCTGGGACTGGCCACTTACGGTGAAACAGTCAGCGTCTGGGATGAAAGCGACCTTGGACTCTACCACACAAAAAAAGACAGTGTCTGTAACATGTTGCAGACACTGAAAAGGTATGTGAAGTCTCCCGAACAACAGTCGCGCATAGATTCGTTATGCCTGCTGCTGGAAAGAAAGGAACTGTTGTTAGACACGGTCATGGACACGTTCGGGCGTCTGCGCAAGACCGGCGAGATCGTGAACAGCAAGATTCCGGCAATCGTGTCCCATATCCAGCAGGCGGATGTCCTTCCTGCCGAGAAAAAGAAGGAGGAGGAAACTCCGAAGAAGGGTTTCTGGTCATTCATCAGGCCCGGGAGGAAAAAATCGGCCTATCTGCAGCAGAAGGAACAGCTGGAACGCCAGCGACAGTCCATTGGTAAACATCAGGGTACCACATCTGTCACGAGCATGCTGCACTCCCTTGACAGGGAGGTGACCGACATGCAGAAAGCCGAACGGGAAAGGCTGCTGGAACAGATGGACCTCCTGTACAGTAACAACACGGACCTGAACCACAGGCTACACCGGATTGTCAGGGACTTTGAGGCGGATGCTGGAATACGGCTTGATGAGCGTTACAGGCAATTCATTTCCACACGCGACCGCTCGTTCCATACGGTCTCTCTGCTGGCTGTCCTCATCTCGTTGCTGACCGTCCTCCTGTATCTTATCATCCACCGGGATCTGAACAGGATAAACCAGTATCAGCGTCAGCTGGAAGCCTCCAATCGTGAGAACACGGAGCTCCTACAATCCAGAAAACGCATGATGCTCACCATCGCTCATGACCTTCGTGCGCCACTGGCTACTATCAAAGGATGCGCCGAACTGCTCCCCGGGGAAGAAAAGAAGAGCCGCAAGGACGAGTATGCGGAAAATATACTCCATTCTTCCGATTACATGATCGGGCTGGTCAATACGCTGATCGGATTCTACCTGCTGGATACCGGCAGGAACAAACCCATCCTTTCGATTTTCCGGCTGGAGACCCTTTTCAGCGAAACAGCCCGGAACTACGGTTCGCTGGCCAAAAAGAAAAAGCTGCGGCTGACAACCGCCTTTTCCGGTCTGGATGTGGTAGTAAGCGGTGACCGTTCCCAGCTCCAGCAAATCCTGAACAATCTGCTTTCCAACGCCATTAAATTCACCCGGCAAGGTGAAATCCGCCTGCAAGCGGAATACCGGAATAAAGAATTGCATTTCTCGGTACAGGACACCGGTACCGGGATGACGGAGGAAGAAACAACCCGGATATTCACAGCTTTTGAACGGTTGGACAATGCCCGTAATGTTCCCGGTTTCGGATTGGGGCTGGCCATTGCAAGCAGGCTGGTCTCCGGGATGCAGGGAAGCCTTACCGTAAAAAGCAAACCGGGTGAAGGCAGCACGTTTACCGCATTCCTGCCACTCCTTGAGGCGGATGAATCCACCCAGATGGATGAGACACGCATCGCTACTGATTATCATCTGGATGGAATCAACGTACTGGTCATTGATGACGACCGGATGCAACTGAACATTACCAAAGAGATGTTTAACCGTAACGGAGTGCGGTGCGACTGCTGCCAGACCAGCCGTGAACTGGTTACCCGGCTACGGTCACAAAGATATGACCTGCTGCTGACGGATATACAGATGCCTGAAACGGACGGCTACGGAATACTTGAACTGCTCCGGGCATCCAATATGGAGAACGCAAAGACAATCCCCGTCATAGCGGTAACGGCACGGGTGGATGATGACAACGAGTATCTGTCGGGCGGCTTTTCGGGCTGCATCCATAAACCATTCTCTATGGAAGAACTGATAAATACAGTGGCACAAGTGATAGGAGAAAAAGACAGAAAGGAGTATGCTCCCGATTTCTCACTCATCCTTTCAGGAGAGGACAACAGGGAGGAAATGCTCGCCCTGTTTATCGAAGAGAGCCGGAAAGACCTTGCCGCATTAACCGCTGCCTTAGACCGACAAGACAAGGAGGCCGCCGCCTCCATCCTGCATAAGAACCTGCCCCTATGGGAAACCGTCCGTCTGGATTTCCCCTTGTCTCATTTACGGGAACTGGTGACAGAACCTGCGACAGAGTGGACCAATAGACAATCCATGGAAATGCGGGACATCATCCGGGCAGTGGAAAAACTGATAGTATACGCTGAAAAATACGGGAGGAAAGCCTATGAAAACAATCCTGATTATTGAAGATGATATTGTGTTCAGCCGTAGCATCAGCAACTGGCTGGTGAAAAAAGGGATGAAAACCGAATGCGTGGCAACCCTTGCGAATGCCCGTAAAGCCATCGGGCAAAAGGAGTTCGACCTAATACTGGCAGACCTGCGCCTGCCGGACGGAAATAGCACCTCGCTCCTGAAATGGATGAATGAGAAGTACTACTCTATCCCTTTTCTGATCATGACCAACTACGGACAGGTGGAGAATGCGGTGACAACCATGCAACTGGGAGCCATCAACTACCTGTGTAAGCCTGTGCAGCCAGACAATCTCCTGGCTCTGATAACGGAGATACTGGATAAAAACGATAACGAACAGGAGTTCTACCGAGGTGAAAGCCCCAAAGCCCATGAGATGTACCGTCTGATAGAGATGATTGCCTGTGCCGACATCTCCGTTCTGCTCCGTGGGGCTTCCGGCACCGGGAAGGAGCACATTGCAGCCGAGATACATGCCCGGAGCCATCGGAAGAACAAGCCGTATCTGGCTATCGACTGCGGGGCCATTTCCGATGAGCTTGCCGCCTCCGAGTTTTTCGGTCATCAGAAGGGAGCCTTTACCGGTGCGGAAAGCGACAAGGTCGGATTGTTCCGTGCCGTTAACGGAGGGACATTGTTTCTGGACGAGATAGGCAACCTTTCCTATAAGACACAGATGCTCCTGCTCAGGGCCTTGCAAGAGAAACGCTGCAAGCCGGTAGGTTCCACGAAAGAATACTCTTTTGATATCCGGCTGGTTGCCGCCACCAATGAGAATCTGGAAAAAGCCATCGGAGAAGGACGCTTCCGGGAAGACCTGTTCCACCGGCTCAATGAGTTCACTCTGCGGATTCCTACACTGGCAGAATGCCGGGAAGACATCCTTCCTCTGGCTTATTTTTTCTTGAAACTCACTTGCGCCAAGGCCCATAAATCGTTTCGTGGCTTTGACCGGCTGGCAGAGGCGGCACTGCTGGAATATCCCTGGCCGGGGAATATCCGTGAACTGAAGAATGTAATAGGTCGAGCCGTACTCATCTGCCAAGAGCAATGGATTTCCGTTTCAGACCTGAACCTTGAAATCTCCCTTCCTAAAGAAGAAGAAACGCAGTGGACGGAAGAAGAAAAAGAAAAGGCGTTGCTTCTCCAGACCCTTGAAAAGACGGGTGACAACCGTTCCAAGGCGGCCCGGTTGCTCAATGTCAGCCGGACTACCCTGTATGAGAAACTAAGGAAATACCATATCATCGACTGACCGGAGGATAACCCGAAGCAAATGAGGTTTACAAAAGTGTAAGCCGTCCTAACATTCTTGTCAAGGACGGCTTACACTTTTTATTTACACCCGTTTCTATATGAAATTTGTTTATTGTTGATTGTCAGTATTTTAAAAAGGTATAGAGCTTTAAACGATAGCAGAGGCATTTCATTTGGCTTACTCCGGTATAAACAAATCAAATGTATGCCGTATGAAACCATTTACAGAATGCCGTATATTCAATTATTTATCTCTGGCTTCAAGCCCAAAACAGACAGTTTCCGATGAAGAATTCTCTTCCTCCTATACCGAATATGAACAATACCTTTACGACCTCGCCATCGAATCGGTTTCCGTATCGGAAAGGCTGCGCCATCTGCTTCACAGCAAGGTAGAACTGATTTCCCTAAAGAAGTTATTCACCCGAACAGGACATTTCCACACGGCAGTAGCCGAATTCTATCTGGACAAATGCCTCCTGCTGGTGGAGGCGGAAATAGAGCTGGTCAATTTTGGTGTACAGTACCCCGGAACCATCACGACACCTTCCTCGTTTCTTTCATCGCTCCATTGGAAAGGTTCGCTGGTCAACCTGATGGAACTGATCTCCTCGCTGGATTACAGCGGGCTGATTACGGACGAAAGCGGCAAACGCCTCTCTTTCGCCGGTATCGTTTCCGCTTTTGAGAAACTCTTCAATGTTGCCATTCCCAAACCATATGACCTGCGTGCCGACCTTGCCCGGCGCAAAAAGAACTATTCCGTCCTGCTGCCCAAACTAAAGGAAACCTTTGAAAAGAACATCGCGGCTTGCGGAAACGGGAAGTGAACAGGGGTATTTTTACCCCCTGTCACAAATAGTCATCTCTTGTCATTTGTAGTCACTTTCCGATTTTAGGTTCGTATCAAAATTATCACTTATTTTGCTGCCGGATAAATAAAACCTGAAAAGATATGGCTAAAATCAATAGTACACGCAAACCCGGACGGGCTGACACTTCGAGCAAATGAAGAGGCGGACGGAATCCCAAAGAGGAATCAGAACTTCATTCTTATTATTACGGATTCCGTCTGGACGAACTCCAGAACATCGAGTTTGAGAGGCTCTTTGAGAATTCGGGAGCTAATAATAAATCCCAGTTCATCCTTGCCGCCCTTTTCGACAAACCGATGAAAGTCGTGAAAATAGATAAGGCGGCAACGGACTACTACATCAAGCTGACCAACCTGCAGAGCGAATACCGCCGGATCGGAGTAAACTATAACCAGGCAGTCAAAGCTCTGCATACCGGACTATCCGAAAAGAAGGCTCTTGCCATGCTCTATAAATTGGAGCAACTGACTATTGAACTAATATCTCTCAACCGGGAGATTATCCGTCTCACCCAAGAATTTGAACAATGGTTGCAAAAATAACATCAGGAGCCTCCGTTTACGGGGCATTATACTACAATCAAGAAAAAGTGGACAAGCAGCAGGCACGGCCACTGGCATGAAACCGGATCATGGAACCGGCAGACGGCCATCCGACCATCCAGCACTGCATCCGTTCCTTCGAACCGTATCTGGCGGCTAACCGCCGGACTGAGAAGCCCGTTATCCACATTTCATTAAATCCACACCCGGACGATGTGCTGACCGATGAACAGTTGACCGCTATCGGCCAGGAATACATGGAAAAAATGGGATATGGCAACCAACCCTATATCATCTACCGGCATGAGGATATCGGCAGGCCCCACATCCATATCGTCTCCCTGCGTATTGACGAGCAGGGAAAGAAAATTAAAGATTACAAAGAATGGCAACGCTCGACCGCTGTTTGCCGGGAGCTGGAGAGGAAATACCATCTGTTACCCGCCGAGAAGATGGAGCGACGGGAATCCCTGCCGCTGACTGCCGTCGATTACCGGAAGGGGGATATCAAGCATCAGATAGCCAATGTGGTCAAGCCCGTCATGCAGGGATACAAGTTCCAATCCGTCAAGGAGTTTAAAGCCCTGCTTGGCCTTTTCCATGTAACGGTGGAAGAGGCCCACAAGACGATAAAGGGAAAGACCTATCATGGACTGGTCTATGCGGCTACCGATGAAAAAGGAGAACGGACCGGCGTAGCCATCAAATCCAGCAAGATCGGTAAAAGCGTAGGCTACGAGGCACTCCAAAAGAAATTTGTGAAAAGCAAACAATGAATTGCCCGACATCCCGTACCCGTACAGACGAAGGAAGCTATCGCTACCGCCCTGCAAGGACAGCCCACCCGTCAGGGATTCCTGCAGGAACTTTCTGGAAAAGGCATTGCCGCCATACTCTGGCAGAACGATTCCGGTGTGATCTATGGCGTGACCTACATCGACCATAACTCAAAGACCGTATTCAAGGGCTCGCTTCTGGGCAAAGAATATTCGGCATCGGTTATAAACCGGAAGTACGGCACGATCCCACCGGAAAAGACTGAAGAAGCCCCTGTTATCCATCCGTCCGAACCGGAAATGAAAGAGACGGAGCTGGTGGAAGGACTGCTTGATATATTCTCTTTGGAATCCTATCCGTATCCGGCAGACGACCTGACGCAAAGCCCTTACGGGAAAAAGAAAAAGAGAAAACGCAGAGGTCCGCATCTGGGCTAATAAAATGTATCACCATTAATTATCATACCGCTTATGTCACAAGACGAAACCAGAGGGCTCAATAAGAACCTTGACTTCATGAGGGCCATCAGCATCCTATTTTTAGTGATGAATGTCTATTATTTCTGCTATCCCTATTTTCTTTCCATGAACCTGAACATCGGTGTCGTGGACAAGATACTGCTCAATTTCCAGCGGGATACCGGGCTGTTTTCCCATTCGCTGGTGAGCAAGTCCTTCAGTCTGCTCTTCCTTTTCTTCTCCTGCATGGGAGCGAAAGGACGGAAGGACGTGGAGATGTCATGAAGGAGTATCGGCTGTTACCTTATAGCCGGGATGCTGCTCTTTTTTGGTAGCGAGCTCTTACTGACGGCACGCTTCCCCGTCGCGCTTCTAACCTTATTATATGTAGCTACCGTAGCTGCCGGATATATCAGCCTGCTTACCGCCGGAACCTGGATCAGCCGCCTGTTGAAGAACCAACTCATGGATGACGTCTTTAACGACGAGAACGAGAGCTTCATGCAGGAGCGCAGGTTGATTGCCAATGAATACTCGGTAAACCTGCCCACCCGTTTCCGTTACCAACGAAAGACCTATTCAGGCTGGATAAACGTGATTAATCCCTTCCGCGCCTCATTGATATTAGGCACGCCGGGATCAGGAAAGAGTTATGCCATCATCAATAACTATATCCGCCAGCAGATAGAGAAAGGATTCGCCGCCTATATCTATGATTTTAAGTATCCGGATTTAAGCATAATTGCTTATAACCAGCTGCTTAAAAACAAGGATAAGTATGCCAAGCCGGTCGGATTTTATGTGATTAATTTCGATGATCCCAGATACAGCCACCGGTGCAATCCCCTCAATCCTTCGTTTCTATCCGATATCGCGGATGCATACGAATCAGCGTATGTAATCATGTTAAATTTGAACAAGAGTTGGATTCAAAAGCAGGGAGATTTCTTTGTAGAAAGCCCGATTGTGCTATTTGCGGCGGTGATCTGGTATCTTAAAATCTATGAAAACGGGAAATTCTGCACCTTCCCACATGCCATAGAGCTATTGAATAAACCGTATTCCGACCTGTTCACCATACTGACCTCTTACCGGGAGCTGGAGAATTACCTGTCACCTTTTATGGATGCATGGAAAGGTGGTGCGATGGAGCAGCTCCAAGGGCAGATAGCTTCCGCCAAAATTCCGCTATCAAGGCTGATCTCACCTGCCTTATATTGGATTATGACCGGAGATGACTTCACGCTGGATATCAATAATCCGGAGGAACCCAAAGTTTTGTGCGTCGGCAATAACCCTGACAGACAGAATATTTACTCATGTGCGTTAGGATTGTATAATGCCCGTATCGTTAAAATGGTCAACCGAAAAGGCAGGCTCAAATGCTCTATTCTAGTGGATGAGGTTCCCACACTTTACTTTAAAGGACTTGACACCCTGATCGCTACCGCCCGTAGCAACAAAGTGGCAGTATGTCTGGGAGCACAGGATTTCAGCCAGTTAATACGTGACTACGGTGATAAGGAGGCGCGGGTGATCCAGAACACAATTGGAAATATCTTTTCCGGGCAAGTGGTCGGAGAAACAGCGAAAAACCTTTCTGAAAGGTTTGGGAAAGTGCTCCAACAGCGCAAATCCATTAATATGACCCGTGAAGACACCTCAACCAATATCAGTACCCAGCTCGACTCGCTGATACCTGCCTCCAAAATCTCCAACCTCTCGCAAGGAGAGTTTGTCGGCAGTGTCTGCGACAACTTCGGGGAGAAGATAGAACAGAAGATATTCCATTGCGAGATCGTGGTGGACAATGAACGGGTAGCCGCCGAAACAAAAGCCTACAAGCCTATCCCCGTCATAACCGACTTTACCGGTGCGGATGGTAAGGACCACATGCAAGAGGAAATCGAAAGGAACTACTATCAAATCAAGGAAGACGTGACGCAAATCATCGAAAAAGAGCTGCTTCGCATCCAAAATGATCCCAACTTGAAACACCTGCTGGAAACGGCAGACGATGAATAATCCCTATTTAATTTATTAATCATTTAAATGTTGTAAACATGGAAAAAAAGAAAAGTTCTCCGGCCAACCTGCCGGGAAAACCCTGCTTCCCCTGGGTGGGAGGTAAAAGAAGACTGCTTCCCGTACTTATCGAATCCCTTCCGAAAGACTTCGGACAGATGGATACCTATGTAGAACCGTTTGTCGGTGGCGGCGCCCTCTTCTTCTGAATAAGACAAGCCTATCCGGAAATCCGTTGCGTCATCAACGACTCCAACGAGGCTCTGATCAATGTCTACCGCGTCATCAAGGAATCCCCGGAGCAGCTTATTAAAGTGCTTGCCCGGATACAGGACGAATACATCGCGCTGGAGGAACATACCCGAAGAAGGGTCTACTTCATGGAGAAACGTACCTACTACAATGAAGGAAACCCGAATAACATCACCCGTGCCGCCCTGTTTATCTTCTTCATGCGTACCTGTTATAACGGCATCTACTCCGTGAACCATAGCGGAAAGCTGTCCGTCACTTTTGGTGCCGGGGGACGGGTAAAACTGTTGGAAGAGGAACTGATCCGCTTTAACCACAAGCTGCTGCAAGATGTTGTGATTCTGGACGGTGACTACCGGCAGACCGCAGAATACACCGGAGCCAACTCCCTATTTTATTTTGACCCGCCTTATAAGCCGGTCAATGAGGGTAACTCCTGCACCTCCTACATGCCACAGGACTTCGGAGATGAAGAGCAGATCAACCTGGCAAATTTCTGCAAGGGAATAGGTGAAACCGGTGCCAAATGAATGCTTTCCAACTCCGATCCCCGGCAAAAGAACCCTGAGAACACCTTCTTCGACGACCTCTATGCCGGTTTCCATATCCAGCGAATCAGCATCTTCCGTTCCATCTGTTCCATAGCCGAGAAAAGAGAAGCGGTCAATGAATTGCTGATCAGAAATTATTAAGAATAAATATCCGGTGGTAGCCGGGTAGCAATAAAAAGAGAGCCAAATTCCCTCCAGCAGGGATTTGACTCTCTTTTTTATTGCCTGCCTTTCATGCATCAGACAAGGACCAGTATTTTATAATTTTCAACCGGACTGTTTCTTTGCAGGCTTTTCAATCAGCTTCGGGGCTGTTTCGTGCTGATGATCCGTCTTGTTCTCCTGCGCCATCTTCCTGCCCAACAGGTAATCGTTCAAATCGTTATACTCCCGGTAGCAGTCGGACTTGTCCCTGACCGGGCATCCGGCTTGCGCCATCTGCTGAAAAGCCTGCCTTCCGGCGGAATCGTTATCCAGTAGGCAGAGGGCACTCTTATACTCTTTCAAGACAGGGATAGCCTTGCCTACATTGCTGACCGAATTTAAAACGATATAGTCCGGACCGTTTCCTTTAGGCTGTCCGTTACCGGGATGCGTAGCCTTGAGCGTGAGGTATGAGAGATAATCCATAAAGCCTTCAACCACTATGCAACGGTCGCTGCCATTTTTGATATGGGTAATCTCTTTGGGCGATATGCTGCCTTTTAGGTATTTGTTACGGATCTCGTACCCGCCGCTCCGGTTGGCAAAGCCTACGGCAAAATACCATTTTCCCTTGTTCTGAAAATGCACTTCCTTGCATGCTTCCCTTGCGATTTCAGGCAAGATGCCTCTTTCTTTGAGATATCCCAGCAAGACCGGGTTCGTCAGCGGATCAATGCGTACCTGCCGGTAGCCGGTAGCCTGCGGTTCCGCCTGCCGGGGAGAGGCTGCTACCGGACGGAAAGCAGCCGGAAAATGTCCCTCTATCGTTTTAAGCGCATAAGAGATATCCTTCGTCTTTTGAAGCTCCATCGCCAGGGTGATGATGTCCCCTCCCTGTCCGATGCCGAAATCGTATCATAGGTTGCGGGATGCGCTCACCTTGAAAGAAGGTGTCTTCTCCTCACGGAAAGGGGAACAATACCAGATACTGTCCCCTTGTTGTTTTACCGGGTTGAACCCCATACGCCGGAGATAATCCTCCAACTGAATGCTCTTGGCTTCTTCAATGTTCATTGTGTAACGGATTAAATTAATGACTCTTTTTAGAACGGGAATCCTTTAGTATCACCCACTGCAACGGATTCTGCGGCTTCCCGTTTTTTCTCAGTTCAAAATGCAGATGGTTGCCGGTCGCTATGCCGGTATGACCGACATTGCCGATATGCCGACCTATGCGTACATCGCTCCCTTTCCTCACATGCAATTTGCTCAAGTGTGCATACAACGTGGAAAAGCCGCCCGCGTGCCGGATTTCGATGTACCAGCCGTAACTGCTGCTATACCTGGCTTCAACGACTTTCCCGCTTCCTGAAGCATAGACCGGCGTGCCATAGGGTGCGGCAAGATCCACTCCGGCATGGAGTATCCTTTTCTTTTTCACCGGATGCATCCTTATACCGAAACCGGAAGAAACGGCATACCTCCTCCGACTTTCATTCAATGGATACAGAATAGGATAATCGGCCAGTACGGTAACCGGCAACCGGCTGTCTCATATGAAAGACTTTCACTGCCGGGCAGAGTGGATACGGTAGATGACAGCACTGAGTCCGGCTTTATATCCCTTTGACGGGGACTGTGCAAAAGCCGGACATGACAATAAGTGACAGAACATGACAATTAATGACAACTTCCTCATAATCAAACTATTTAATGACAAAGATAGTAATTTTACCCTCGTAAATGATTCATTAATCTTTAAAATTAACGTATATGAACGATGTGAATTTAGCTCCTGAAAACAAGGAAGCAACCCCGGAACACGGGTATTTGATGGCGTATGACAAGAAAGAGCAGAAAGCCAAAGGTGTAAAAGGAATCGCAGCGAACGGAGAGCTGGAAACGCTCGAAGCTAACGAGGCGAACAGGGACCAGTTTATCAAAGTGGACCAACGTGGAAACTTCTTCACCAACTTCGGGAAGAATTTTCTCTACCAGTACAATAATCCCGGTCGTTACTCCCTCTACAACATGCCGAAGGAAACGCTCGTAGAGCAGGCCAAAGAAAAGATCGAAGCGGCGCAGGAACCACAGAACGAAGCAGTCAGAAGGGAACTGGCTTCGACCAGGGTGTATAATAACCATCGCTTCAACGAGCGGGAAGTGAATTGGGAACAGGCCGCCAAATACGGCATTACCCCGGACGGACTGAAGAACGCAAAGGACAGCCTCGAAAGAATGTTGCAGGGAAAGACTTCCGCTATCGCTTTCCGTGTGGCAAAAAATTCCGAGCTGGGGCGTGAAAACGGGGATGCCAAACTCTCCCTGTTCCGCGACGAGAACGGAGCTGTCAAGTTCGACATCCACTACATCCGTCAGGCTCCCAAGATCGGGGAAGACTACAGGGGACATGTCCTGACGGAAGAAGACCTCAAGGCCCTGAACCAGACCGGCAATCTCGGCAAGGCGGTGGATGTAGTCATTGACTACCGTACCAAAGAAACCAAATCCTGCTACCTTTCCAAAGACCCGGTGACCAATGAATTGTTCCATATGCCCGTAGAGCAGGCACGCATTCCGCGTAAGGTGAAAGATTATACGCTTTCTCCGAAAGAATACGATGCTGCCGTGCGCGGTGAGGAAGTACCGATCCGTTTCAAGTCTGATAATGGAAAATTTTATGCCACCTCCATCCAGATGAGTGCCGCCGAGCGAGGGGTGGAATTCCTCTGGGAAAGAAGCACCAAGAAGTTGGAAGAGGCACAGAAACAAGGTCAGGAACAAGACGGAAGCCAGCAGCAGCCCCATGCACCGGTACAAGTAGCCGGAAAACCCCGGAAAAAAGAGGAAGCCTCACAGCAAGCGGAAAAGAAACCGCGTACCCGTAAACCGTCCATCACACCTAAAATGTAAGAAAAATGGCAACCTATATTTCTGATGATCCCAAACTATTGGACGAGCTTTTCAGGAAAGACGGTGAAGGCCAGCTCCTTGTCGGTTATGAAACCGGCAAGGAGAAACCCCATGCAGAATCCTCCTATATGCTTTATCCTGCCAATCCCGACAGGCAAGACCCTGTCTATACGTTTATGGCCTTGTTCAGCCAACAATCGATAAAAGCCAAATACTCCGCCTTCGTACCGAATACCCGTCTGGAAATCTATTCATTCCCGAAGATGACGGATGTACCGGCTATCTCCGGAGATATTTCCAAAAAGGAATATATCAATCAGGTATTACTACCCTATATCCGGGAAAAGGGACTGGCTCCTCTAATAAGTACCAATCTGAGAAATGTCCTGTTTGCGCAGTCACGCAGCGATATCCTCATGATATCGGGAGAACTTCCGAAACTGACCACACAGCAGTTGGACGAGCTGGTCCATTTTCATCAGAAGCAGGATGAGCTGGCTGCCAGGTATGATTATAATCCGGTTTACAAATTACCGCTGCATGCTGTGGAAACGTCCAAAGGAATCTTGTTTTTCAGTGATACCAAAATGGGACGGGAGGGATTGAAGAGCTTTTACCAACAGTTATCCGGCAATTATTTCTGGGTTCATGGCGAACCCGGTCCTGTCAGGCAATACAACGTCAACTGCCTGTCCGACGATATCTGTCCTTTGGTGGATGCCTGCTACCGGAAGAATCCCCAAAGCGGAAAAGGGGAATATGATTTTGATAATGCTGTATTCTCAAAAGAGGCTTTCCGTGACAGGAAACAGTGGAAACTGGCGTTTGAAACGGACATGGAGCCGAGCGCTTCTGAATTTCTCCGCCTGAATGAATTTGCCGGATGTCCTGCGAGCCGTAACAATGCGGATATCAGCAAACTGTTGTATCTGATGGAGAACGGATTCAAGCGGGATATAATAAATGATCCCGATTTCGGATACCGGAATGTCTTTCAGGAGTATGTCACCCGGATAGACGACTGTATCAACGGACAGTCCTCGGGGCCAGATTTGTCAGATGTGCTGGATGACATGCGTTGGAAAGCGAAGAATATCCTTCTGACGGATTTCGATGTCCGTGGACACCGTACATTGGAAAGGACACTGAATGACAGGAGCGTCCCGTTTCTCATCAATGGAACCGATGCCGGCGAAGCCATGAGGCAAGCCTTGCTGGAAGGAAAGTGGATCTACTGTCCCCAAATATCCAAGTCAATGCCAGATTTACATTTCCTCCATGCCGAAAAGACATGCAACCGGGTAATGGCATATACCAAATCTCCCGTAAACAAGACCGTGTATCAGGAGAAAAACGGCAAAATCATTCCATATGTACCGGCTTTGAAAAAGGTATCGAAAACGAAAAGGAACAATTCCCTCAAAATGTAATGATATGAAGCAACCTGAACAATCCTATACAGCCATAGAGACAGCCCATGGCTTTGTGTTCTTTACTGATACGACGGAAGGACAGAAAAACAGGCAGGACTTTCTGCAATTTATGGCAGACCATTACTTCGATCCCCATTTCAATCTTGGTCCGGTAAATGTTTACCGGGCAGAAGGAGTCCTAAAGGATGGATCCTATGTCAATCCGGGTGAAGGCCTGTACCCGGAATATGCTTACCTGCAGATGGATAAGACACCGGAAATGGAGCTGGTCTACCGGAATGAGATGAAGCCGACCTGGGAGGATTTCGGTAGTTTCTGCCACAATATGCATTGTACCAGCAGCCATCGCAACCGTAATATCGCTGATATTTTGGAGGAAATAGAAAGCAAGGACCGTAAATTACTGGAGCTTTCCAAACAAGGTACAGCATCGGATATCCGGCAGCAGATAGAAGAAACCGGCCAGGATAAAGCCTTGCTGGACAAACTCCTCAAGCAGTATTACGATGTGCGTGGACACCGGACTGTTGGGAACATCCTCCGCGACCCGATGGAATGTGTCACCGTAGACGGTGTCCGGCTCTTTACCCCTCACCGGCAAGTATTGGCGGCAGGGCACGGACTCTTCCTGCCGGGAGAGGCAAAAAGCAACCCGTCCCATGCCTATGCATGGATAAACGGGGATTTCACCCGGATCGTATTTTCTAAGGATCCTCCTGCGAACAAACAGGTGTTCAAAGTGAAAACAGTCATCGAAAAGGCTTTGAATAAAAAGCAGGACGTGAAAAAGAAAAGAAATACCCACCCTAAATTGTAGAAATATGGACAAGAGAAACCAAATGGAAAATCCTTTTTTCGATCCCGACAAGCCGGGAAGTATTTTTGTCGGTATGGACCGTTACCATCAGTACTCTCCCCACCAGCCCCGAAATGCCCTCACATTCATTCAGAAAGGAGATGCGGACAGCCTGTTCCGCAAATTCCTGATTGACAATATCAAGGAAGCGGAGTGCTGCCCCTATATTCCGGATACGGAACTGCTCCGGTTTGACCTGGCGAACATGAGGCAGGTTCCACCGGTAGATACCCATACCCCTTTCGAGGAATATATCAGCAAGGAACTGCTGCCGTATTTTCAAGAACACTGCATTCCCCCTGCCAAACGCATTTCCCTGCGTGATGCGGTCTATACCTATAAATACAAGAATGAACCGGACGGCGGCATATTGAAGAAGTATCTCATGCAGGAACCCGCATACTTGGAGTTTCGATTACAGCAACAGGAAAAAAGGACATTGTACCGGTGCCAGCCGCGGTACACATTCCCCTTAAAAGTGGTGGAGAATGACTTCGGATACCTTATCTTTTCCGGTAACGAGATCGGCAGGAACGGATTCAGGGAGTGCATCCGGTACATCACGGACCATTACTTCGACCCGCACTACGATACCGGCCATCTGGCCGTCTACGACAGTACGTTCATGGACAAGAACCTGGTTCCTCTCATAGATGCCGCTTACAAGCCGTGCAAACCGATGGAACTGGATTATTCCTTCGATTTTTATCCGGCATCCTATATCGGTCTTGACGAACTGCCCAAAGAATTCATCGACAGTTTAAAACCGGTATGCTACCATTCGATGGAAGCGACAGCCGGGGATTTTATAAAATTCGCCACCGACTGGCATTTCAATAAGGATACGCAGGTTTCCATCAGCCGGGAGAACCATGACATTTACCGGCTGCTGACCGTCATGCGTAACGGTTATATGAATATTCATGAACAACCGTTTACCTATTTCAATGAACTGCTGCCGTATGCCAAGGAATTTGAAAAAGTCACGCAGGTTAAATCTGCCGGCGAATTCGATACGGGAAAGTTCAAGCGGTTGTCTACGGAAATCCGGAAGGCTGCCGATGGAATTTTGAAAAGGGATTTCGATGTGAGAGGGCACCGTTCCCTTGAGAATATGTTGAATGACTCCACCGTTACCTTCACCGTCGGAAGCCGAAAACTGAATGAAGTTCAAAAGACGGCACTGGCTTCGGGATACGCACTGTATCTCCCGGAAAACAACAAGGAGGCGACAAGGCATCTCCTTTTTTGCAAGGCCGACTTTGAGCAGGGCAGAATTGAGGGTTCCTCCAAGCCCTTCGGCGTCAGGACATACGTGATAAAGGACGGACTGCTCTGTCCGCTGCCGGAAGAGAAGAATACCGTTAAAAAGACTGAGAATAAGAACAGACATAACAATAACCGTTTAAAATAAAGCGATATGATACCTAAAAGTCAGATGTACCTCGGAGCGCGGATTGTAGAGAACGATCCGGAAGAGGAAACTCCCGTTGTTCCCTATAAAGGAACAGTAACAGCCATTGAAGAAACCGGAAAAGGGGAACTGGATTACTTTGTCTATATCCGGCTGGATGATGAGTCCATGAAACAAAAAAGAATCTCCCTTTGCTGCCCGGACAAGATCATGACCTGTTTTCCATGGACTATAGACCTGGAAGAAAAACAGAAAATGGAGCAGAAAATGAAGAATAAAAAAGTTCCCGACCCGTCGAAACGGCATAGACTATCTTAATCAACCATTCATCTAAACCATAAAATAATATGAGTACATACATTGGTTTCAATTTGAACAGCAACAGGCAGATTGAACATTTCCAGACCATAGAGAATCGTTATGGCATCAATTCAGATGGCGGCAAATTTCTTTTCGGGCAGGCAGAACTGGCCTTGAAAGGCTCCTACATTCCTAAGGAAGAAGTCTATTTAATACCATATCAGGGTGCTGTACAACCGGGGAACATTGAAAGGTTCATCAAGGACATGACCCATAACGGAGGACTGTCTTGTGCAACTCATTTCCCATTGCGGGATATCGCCTTCGTTTACGAGAATACATCTCCTTATGGCATCCATAATGTGGATAGCATCCAGAGAATGCTTCAAAAGGCCAAAGACAATCCCCTGCTGAAAAAACAACTGAACGCTTACCGCGCATTCCATCAAGAAAAGGAAAAAGATATCTACAACAGGGTGATTACTGCAATAAATACGAACCAGGGAGTCCTGATGTTCAATGATACCGGCAGGGGGATACAGTGTGCGCAGAAATACCTGCAGCATATTGGCGATAATTTCTTCTCGCCGGTTTACAGGGATGCGGATAAACTGCAAATATATTATTTCAGCACTTCCAATATCAATCTGATCAAAGAGGCGTCAAAGTGTTCGAACATGTTTGAACATGGCTTAAAAAAGATATACCTTCCCCAAAAGGCTCATTTCCTGGATTCAAATATGATA
The DNA here is from genome assembly GCF_014287315.1 of Bacteroides sp. NSJ-39. Classification (NCBI taxonomy): domain Bacteria; kingdom Pseudomonadati; phylum Bacteroidota; class Bacteroidia; order Bacteroidales; family Bacteroidaceae; genus Bacteroides; species Bacteroides sp. NSJ-39. Next base: position 177,191 of record NZ_JACOOB010000005.1, read on the forward strand.
GCCAACTATACCCCGGCGGTAGAATGCAGCATGGCTCCCTCTTTGGAATGTTATAACCAACTGGCCGAAAAGTTGAATCTGGGCAAGAGCCAGAAGAATTATAACATAGGCGTACTCGACCGGATCTGCAAGACCGGGCAAATCGGGAATTTGGAAAAAGACAGCCGGTTCAACCATCAAAACAGCTTTGTCTCCCTGGATGAACGGATCAGGCTGTCTTATGTGGGGAAGCAGGATGGCACACTGCTGAAAAATGCACTTGAACGGACCATCAAGGATACGGCAAAGAGAATCCTACAGACGGACTATGCGGTACGGGGCTATGAACCGCCCAAACAGGAAAAGAAAAAGAGTAGAAGTATCACCATGTAACTATTTTAAATTTCAATCGTATGCAAAAGCAAGAGATTTCAAACATTATGATTTTCTTTGTTACCCAGGACTTGGAAGGGCAACCCCGACAACTGGAGATGCACCTGATGCCGGAGAAAGAAGTATCGATGATGAATCAACGATTCACCGAATACCTCCAGCGGCAAAGGGAAATGTACAAGCCGTCCCTTGTCCAAAGCCACTTGCCGGATCTTTATCTGTGCCGCTACCAGTTTCCGGCAGGAGTAAGCTACCCGGATATCCGGCTCTTTGACAAGGATAACAGCTTGGTACAAAAATTCATCACCCGGAACGGAGGAAGCATGCAGGGCAATGTCTCATTGCGCGGACTGGAATACCTGCATTCTCACGATGAAGAAAAAAGCCTGCCCATGCTGGTAGCCAGCGGACTTGCCGACCACCTGCTTGTACAGCCGGAAGCCAAACGGTTCGCGCTGGCACAGGATACTCTCCACGACGATCCGTCGGAAACCCTGACCGCCGTGGAAACCGCCAAAGGAGTGCTTCTGTTCGAATATTCCGGCTTTGGAAAGACATGCTGCCATGCCTATATGCAACATCTGGCCGACCGTTTCTTCATTACGGACGAAGAGAAACCGGAGTTTGTCAACCTGTACAAGCTGACCCGTCCGGACGCAGAAGTGGTAAAGGCATTCCAAGCATCTCCCAATGCCTTCTCCTTATATACAAACTCTTTTCTGCCGGAGAAAGCACAATATCTGGATGCGACTATCCTGCGGAATGCCCGGCTGGACAGGAGCCACCGCATAGAACCGACATTCGATGCCTATGACAAGTTTGCTTCCTCCTATAACGTGCTCCCCAGTATTGCCAATGCCCAGATACTCCGGTTACTATCCTTACAGGAAACCGCAGGAATCTATGGGATAGACTATACAACCAGAAGGATTCCGTTCATACACAAGAATTCTTTCAACTCCCAGTTCAATGCGCTGCAGAATATTCCGGCTGAAAATAAAGGCGGACAGGAGAAGGTCAAATCACAGATCCGGGATCAGGCGGCCTATATCCTGAAACGTGATTACGGGCTTATCCCGGACAGCCTGCAAAACAAAGAGATAGACCCCATCATTTCCCTCCAGACTCCCAAAGGAGCCGTCTACCTGCCCGCCACGGATGAAGGAGCCATCTATAAACAGTGTTACCTGCAATATCTGGCTGACCGTTTCTTCACTCCGGAAGTACAGGCTCTGGGACGAATCAGAGAATTCTATATTTCCTGCCCGAACCATAGCACGGAGCATTACATGCAGAAGCATCTGGACCTTTTCCGGTCCAATCCTTTCTACGGGCAGCTGGCGAAAATGCCATTGTATCCGATAGAGCAATCCGAGCTGTTGAAGAAAGGCGGCTATCCCATAGAGCCGACATACCATGCATTCAAACAGTTTACGGAAGATTACCGGCTTTCGGTAACGCCGGAGAATGCCGAGATATTCACCCTGCTCTTTATACGGGAATACGGATTACCGGCTGATTTCAATACTAATGAAAGCTATAAGGAGTTCACCCACAAAGGAAATTTTAAACCGCTGGATCAAGAAATGTCCGAACTGCAATCCAAAAAGGGATATAGTGAAAAGGCATTCTACAATATTCAAAACAGGCAGCAGCAACTCGCGGACAAGATACTTGGCCTGAGATACAGACTGACCTGTCCTCCGTTGCAACTGACCGGACCGGCGGCTTCGGAAAAGAGAAAGACGGCTTCCCGTCAGAACAAGTCACATAATCCCCGCATCTAAAACTGATTATCATGCCTGCATGGATGGAAAAAATAAAAGATACATTCACCGCTAAAGCGGATTTAAAGAGCCTGTTTATTGTGTTACAGCCGGATAATCAAGTCTCGACTGTCATGGTCGTGTCGTATGTTCCGACGGATAAGGACTCTTTTCAGGTATTTATGGATCTGACCGCCCGGATTGCTATGGATCAGAAAACCATACCGGATAACTTATTGCTGCATTTTGAGGGAATACCTGCTAAAGATATTCCTTTCACCAGCGAACTACCGGCGAAAGACAGTGAGAAAGCCCTCAGTTTCATCGCCTCTTACGGAGGCATCACTGAAAACAACTCCGTACCTTTACGGAAAGCGGCTTATTTGAGAGCATGCCAAAGGGAACTGACGGCAGAGAATATCCGGGATCTGGACTACTCACCAGCTTATAAGTGCTTTATTGCACACGAAGATGCGATGGAGAAGATTGCGGCAGGAAAGCAAGCCAAACAGTTCTACACCATAGCTGAAACGGAACAAGGTGTCCGCGTATTCAATGACGGACTTTCCGGGACTATAAAGTTTCGGGATTACCTGCAATCGACAGCGGACAATTTCTACTCAAGCTCTTTGCAGGATGTGGAGTCATTGAATATTTACCGGATAGAAACCGTCTCCCGCCGGATGCTGGAACTCTCCAACGGGAATCAGACCACCATGCCGCAGGCCGGGATGGAAATTCTGGCGAATTACAAGCCGTCCGTCACTTTCGACATGCATCCTACGGGAGAAAATCTCAACCGGTTTGTCACAGCCGGCGCATTGGAACTCTCTATCCGTAACCGGAACATTATGACACTTCAGGACATAGCAGCCAGAGGATACGCCCATTTACCGGCAGACGAATCGTTTGCCTATAAAAAGGATTTCTTGTTTGTGGAGAAAGGTATCCGTGAGATTACCCGGCAAAAGGAATTGTACCGGGATTATCCTTTCCGGCAGAAGATGGATGAATTACAAAATGCTGCCAGGTCATTGGCGCAAACACTGTTAAACAGGGATGGAGTCCGGAAGAACTATCATCGGGTAAGCCCGCCTGTTGTTGTTTCTAAGAAAGGAGAAGCTCAAACAGCCGAAAAACCGCAAGACAAGCCCGGACTGTCCTGTGGCAATGAAAAGAAAAAGGTCAAGACAAAAACCGCTTCCGTTAAAAAGCAGGCGAAGCCCAAATTATAATGCATATGGAACTGATAAATAATACATTCATTCCCGAAAAAGAGATACCACGTAGCCGCAGGGCTGCCGGAAGGAAAGCATTCCTGCAAACTTTCAGAAACCTGTTTACCAGCCGGAATCATTTCAGGAGATTCATGGATACTTACCGTTTCAACACGATCCGCTGGAGCGCGTCCAACCTCCACGAACCCTCATGGGGAAAACGGATCGGATTATTCTTTCGTACCAAAAATCCAATCGCTATCCTCCGGGATGATTACCGGAGCAATCGCAGTAATCTGTTGAATAAATGGGAAACGTCCAGCCTGAACCGTATCCAGATGGAACTGGTCCGAATGGGTAGTATGCCTATTCAGAATAAGGACAGACATACTTTCAAAGCTCTGAACAGCATTGAAAAGAAAATCAAACAACTGCAGGAATATGAAGGATGTCCCGATATGAGCCATGAAAAGCAGCTTCTGGCAACATACAAGTACATTCTTTCTTCTCCTTTTGACCGGAAGTTCGGAGGATTGCCACCCGATGAGATTTGTGGGATGCTTCAGCAGAACGGACTGTCTGAATCAAACCTTCCTTACCAAAATTACGAAGGAATCCTCCAGGGCCGTGAAACAGTCATGTACGAACTGGCAACCGGAAAGAACGGGGAGAAATACCTCCAACCGGCAGATCAGGTGAAACTGAATGCGGGAATGTCAGGAATCTCAATGGATTTAATCAGCCGTTTTCCGGCAAAGGAAATACCCCTGCCGAATCTGACGGAAAGCATACAAGTATCGGAAAAGAAAGAGAAGCTCTCCATTCCCAAAGAACCGAAGAAAAGGGTACGGAAAGAAAAATCAAAGGTCAAGAGTGTAAAAATTAAATAGTCATTCATATTAAAAAAGAAAGTAACATGAAAACAATTTGTATTTGTGAGAAGCCCTCGGTGGCACGCAGCATTGCCCGGGTCCTGGGCGTAACGGAGAAACAGGAAGGATACTTGAGTGGGAACGGATATGCCGTCACATGAACTTACGACCATCTGTTGGCATTGGCCCTGCCTCAAGACTACGGCATTGTCCATGTGGAAAAGGAGATGCTGCCTATTATTCCCGACCCGTTCAAACTGGTTGTCCGTCAGATTAAAACCGAAGATGGATACAAGGCTGATCCGACGGCTCTGAAACAATTGGAAGTAATCCGTAAACTGTTGGGTCAGGCTGATCAAGTGATATCCTGTACTGATGCAGGGCGGGAAGGAGAGTTAATTATGAGATATGTGCTTGAATATCTGGGATATCATAAGGAAACCAAACGCTTGTGGATATCTTCCATGACAGAAAAATCGATACGGGAAGGATTTGATAGCCTCAAATCAAGTAAGGAGTTTGACAACCTGTACCGTGCCGCTAAAGCCAGGAGAGAATCAGATTGGGTCGTCGGTATGAATGCCAGCCTGTCTTTGAGCATGGCTGCAGGCAAGAGTAACTATTCTCTGGGAAGAGTACAGACACCGGCACTTGGCATGATTTGCCGTCGATATCTGGACAACAGGGATTTTATAGCCAAACCCTATTATCTGCTACAGCTACGGACAACGAAAGCAGGGAAAGAACTCGTCTTAACCTGTACCGGGAAATATGATACACCGGAAAAACTCGATGTGGACCGTAAAAAAGTGTATGAAGAGACGACAGCCAAAGTGGTGCAAGTGGAGAAGAAAGAGGTTCCAGAAGAAGCTCCGCTACTTTATGACCTGACCGCCCTGCAACGAAGTGCCAATACCAAACTCGGACTGACCGCAGAACAGACGCTGAACATTGCTCAAAAATTATATGAAGGAGGCTACATTTCGTATCCCCGTACCGGATGTAGCTATATCACAGAAGACATCTTCGAACAAGTCCCTTCCCTCATCGGCCTGCTTAAGCAACATCCCCGTTTCACATGGCATGCGGAAAACCTCTGTAACCAGCCTTTAAACCGGCACTGTGTGGACGATAGCAAGATGACGGACCATCATGCGTTAATCATTACGGAGAACTATCCCCAGAGGCTTTCCCTTGACGAGCAGAATATCTATTCCATGATCGCGGGACGCATGTTGGAGGCTTTCTCCGGCAAATGCCTGAAAGAAACGGTATCCGTACAAGCGGACTGTAACGGCGTTCTTTTCGGGATAAAAGGAAGCCAAATCAAAGTTCCGGGGTGGAGAGGCATCTATAACGAACCCAGTGAGAAAGAAGAAGGAAGTCTTCTGCCCGAATTTCAGGAAGACGAAATATTGCCCGTGCTCGGTATTGATACATTGGTCAAGAAAACCAAACCGCAGCCCATATTCACTGAGGCAAGCCTGCTTGCTGCGATGGAAGGTTGTGGCAGAACATTGGACGATGAAAAGGAAAAAGAGGCAATGGAGGATTCCGGCTTGGGTACACCGGCTACACGTGCCGGAATCATCGAACTGCTCATTGCCAGACACTACGTGGAAAGAAACGGACGGTCACTGATTCCCACTCCCAAAGGACTGGAAGTATATGATATTGTAAAAGAGAAGATGATCGCCAACGTGAGCATGACCGGAGGGTGGGAATGCGCCTTGCATGAAATCGAAACCGGCAAAGTTTCCACGGAAACATTTACTCAGAGCATCAATTCCTATACCCAACAAATCACCTCGGAACTGCTTGCCCTGAAACTTAACCATCCGGACTTGCCACATTGTAACTGCCCCAAATGCGGAGCAGAAACGATTATCGTCTTTAACAAGGTCGCCAAATGCAGCGATCCCAATTGTGGGTTCCTGTTATTTAGAACGTTCAACGGCAGGGAACTGACGGATAATCAGATGCTCCTGCTGCTATCGGGGAAACGTACCGGATATCTGAAGTTTACCAGCAAGAAAGGAAAGAAGTATGAGGCATCACTCGAGCTGGATGACAATTACAGGATTGAGATGACTTTCAAGGATAATAAACCTAAAAAATAAAGAAGCGACTTATGAAAAAAGAAATGGAAGAGATACCGGATGAACTGAATCCGGACTTAATGCTGAATACGATTGCTTCCGAACTGCTGATCAAGATAGCCAAAGGGGAGATTGATATCCAGAAGCTGGTCAGGAAACAACTCTCGGACAGGGGAATCGATGACCAACGGAACTGGATAGGACCGGACAAGGCAAGAAAATATTGGGAGAAATATAAGATGCCTGTCTAAACCAAGTCAGTCAGGATAAGAAGATAATTGCAGGTTATTCAATCCGTTTGTAGGCCAGCCTGCAAATACCGGATCTGAAACATTTGTTCCCGGTCATTTCCCATGAGGAAGGACCGGGAATTTCTGTAAACAGACGTATGCCGTCCCCTTGGATATACGGTGCGACAAAAAGGATGATTTCATCCACCAACCAGTATCTGAACATGCTGCTTATAACGGAAATTGTATCCGGAGCCGCTTCTATGAAATAAATACCTTCATTTTTCTTTTTCCATTGTGTCAATGAGATGAAAGATACATCCGGCCCGAGAGTCTGTGTAGCACGTTCCCGTATTTTGGTGAGGCCATATTTGTTCGGATTATCCCACAAAGGGGAAGAAACAGTCCTGTCGAAGAGGTATCCGTCAAGAGTAGTGATTGCAAGTAATTGGAGTTTTGCCATAAGTATAATATTTAACCTATAAATATTATTCGGCAGAAGTATTTGAGAAAGCGTGGCCTTACCCAACTCCAAGACGGAGGTTCTGGTAAACCTATGAATAGTAGCTGTGTAAGCCACGCTATGACAAAGCATAGCATAAGCAATACACAAAAAGCCTCTATTCATTGAAATTTACCAGATTTCCGTCTTGAGACATTCTGCGAATGTTATGTCTATATCTAATTGGAAGGCTATTGCCTGCCATTTAAATCTATATTTCGTTCCAAAGATACTCATATTTCTGATTTCTCCGAAGAAATCCATATCATAAAGAAATGTGGCAGGGCAAAAAAGGAAAAAAGATGAAAGAGTTACCATTTGTATAAGGGATGTCGGATTTCACGACTCCCCCGTTAAATAAAAAGTATAAGAAAAGCTACGCTGACAAAAAATGACTATTAATGACTATTAACGACACTGGAAACTAAACGATTGATTTATAGTAATATTCCCTTTATCTTGCACCCAATTTCATTATTCACAATTTAATTTATAAATCATGGAACTGACAATTATCGAAACAAGTGCTTATCAGGACTTGAAGAAACAACTAAGTATGCTGTCCGTGCAAATGATGGACTTTCAAAAGAAAATAGCCCCCGTAACACCGGACAAGTGACTGGATGCGCAGGATGTGTGCCTGGCTCTCAATATTTCCAAAAGGGCACTGCAGACTTACCGGGATAACGGGCTGATTCCTTATTCTAATATCGGTGGAAAATTCTTTTATAAAGAAGTGGACATCCAGCAAATTCTGGAGGAAGGACTAATCAAAAAAAGAAAATAAAGAGTATGGCAGACATTATCACTAAAGATTCGGAAGAGTTCAAGGAACTTACCGGATGGATCAAACGGACAGGAAAAAATCTGGAGGCTGCTGCGGCACGGATACGTCCGACGATTGCAGACGAACATTATCTGAGTGGAGATGAGGTATGCCGGATGCTTCATGTTTCCAAGCGTACATTACAAACACTACGGGATGAAAAGGCAATACCTTATACCTCAATTACCTCTGTCGGGGGTAAACTGCTCTATCCGGAAAGCGGGCTATACGAGGTACTAAAAAAGAACTATAAAGATTTCAGGCGTTACTTGAAATAAGCAACCTGCCTGAATACGAAAAACACCCTTCAACATTTGCTGAAGGGTGTTTTTTCATACTTATTCTAATTGGCCAAGCGATACACGGAACCAATCTTGTCGCACATCCTATCCGTATCTTCCCCAACCTTCGGATTGATCAGTTCAGCATAGACTTGTGTGGAAAGAATCGATTTGTGTCCTAATACTTTTTGCAAAGTTTCTAACGGCATGCCTTTCAATATAGCCAAAACTGCAAAGGTATGTCTCCCGATATGAGGGGTGATATTTACATTACAATCACACTTTTTCCCTAAAACCTTAAAACTACTTTTCATGGTTTCATAATCACCGACGGGGAAAACGCAATCAGGAGAATCTTTCTTTTTGTTATCACCCTTATACTTTTCTACAAGTTCAATTGCTATAGGTAATAATTTCACGACGTATGCTACGCCTGTTTTTATACGGTTTCCCATGAGCCATGTGCCACCATCAGAATCTGTATGGATATTCTTATAAGTAATTGCTTTCAGATCTGCGAAGGCGAGGCCTGTGAAGCACATGAAAAGTAGCATGTCACGCATAGCCTGCTGACGTTTATACCTCAATTCTACATGTATAAGCCTCTGCAGTTCTTCTTCAGAGAGAAATGAACGTCTTTTATATCCCGGCTTACATCCAAAACCCGTGAAGGGATGAACTTTTATTAAACCTTTCTCTTGAGCGATATGCATTAGCCATTTCATGGTATTAACACGTCCGAATGCTGTAGAACTGGCCGAGCCGCATGTGCCCAACATCCAATTATAATAGTCTTCAATAAAATCTTTGTCAAGTTCATCAAGTGCAATGTCCTCAACATTCTTTTTGTCTTTCAAAAAAAGCAATGCGCTCTTATAATCGGCTACTAAACCAAGATAGGTGCTTTTTGCCTTTTCCTTGCCTACTTTCTCCTTGTATGACTCAAGCTGTTCCCTGAAAAGCTCCATAAGGGTGTGGGAATCTTCTTTAAAACCGACATAGCGGCTATAGACTTTCTTGGCTGTGACAAAACTGTCATGATCGCATATGTATTGGTAATGCTTGGCAATTTGGGCTTTGGCATTATCAAGTTCCTGGTTTAACATTCTAGCTTCTTCGGATTTCCCTTTAGCCCTATTAGCTTTGGCGTCCCATAAAGAAATAGACACCTCCTTCTTACAGCTAAAGCAAGCTGTGGTCTTGTTGATGGTAATACGTCCCATTACAGGTACTTTACCATTCTTAATCGATTGATTTTTAGTGTAAAACAACACTCTGAATGTACTTCTCATAACTCAACTTTTTTAGTTACAAATTTAATTACTGTTGAGGTATTTGAAGTTATGAAGAATAATGCAATATATTGAAAACTAATGCCTTATATCCGATTAGTAGGCAAATTGGAAGAGGTAACAGATAAGTAACATAACTCACTCCCAAATATGCTCTATTTAGCTTTATTCACCACATCCGATTAAAACATTAGTTTTATAACTATTTGAATTTTAATAGGTTTGCACTATATTTGCGCATCTTGAAAAAACACTTTGTTTCACACTGGGAAACGGGTGTTTCCTTTAAAAGGAAACACCCGTTTGACACCGAGAAACAATCTGTTTCTTTTAAAGGAACATTCCATTTCCTTAAAGCCGGATATTAAATTCTTTAATATGTGAATATTTTTTCTTATTGAAGCTTTTTAAGTTCTTCTTGTAAGATGACCGGTTCGTTAGTGGTGATGAAATCTACCTTTTGTTCGATCAGCGATTTCATGTCTTCTACTTCGTCTACTGTCCATACGTTGACTTTCAAGCCGAGGTCGTGAGCTTCTTTGATCCATTCGGGGTGTTTCTTAATTACTCCCATGTGATAGTCCAGACCGGCAGCACCCAGTTCTTTCAGCTCTTTGGGAGACAATTCTCCGTTAAGGTAATATACCGGAGTACCGGCAGGAGCCAGACGGATAAACTCTTTCATGGCATGTAGAGAGAACGTGATATATTCCATACGGTTTTCCAGTCCCATTTTCTTTACCATGGCAACAATTCCTTGTACCGCTTTAGTCTCGCGTTTCTTGTTGCTATGCGCTTTCAGTTCGAGAATCAATTGGGTTTTACAGTTTTTTCCGGTTTCCAGATACTGTTCCAGGCTGGGTAAGTTTTCTCCGTTGGATAATTTTAGTCCGGTCAGTGCATCACCTTTGGAATATTCCATCGGCCTCATCTTATATACAGGATCATGGTTAACCACTAACTTGTTATCCTTCGCGATCCATACGTCAAATTCTGAACCGTAACAACCGATGGAATCTGCTTTTAGAAGTGATGAAATACTGTTCTGCGATGATCCCGGAGTTTTCCAGAAACCGCGGTGAGCTATCACTTTTGTCTGTGCCTGCATACAACAAGCAGCCATTAGAAGGGCAGAAGCCATCATCATTTTTTTTAAATTCATTTGTTTGATCTTTTAAAAGTTTGATAGATTTAATTGGGTTTGGCCTCAAAATTATAAAAAAGATAACGCAAATCAGCCGATAATATGCTAATCTGCGTTAATCCTTGGGATTTTAGAATAGAAATGCTACAAAAGAGTGTCAAAAATAAAACTGTCTGTCATAAAAACATTCTCCGGACACGTCTGATAGTTTGCACAAAAGGAGTTTGTCACTCTTTTATTAATCAGGTATAGGCCTCTTCATGTATTCCTTTCACTGCACGTCCGCTAGGCTCATTCAGATTTCTGAAAGCAATATCCCAGGCTAGTGCTTCTGCTGTGGAGCAGGCTACACTTGGAACGCTGGGGACGGTGCGTGCTGCGCTTTCACTGGGGAAATGCTCTTCGAAAATGCTACGATAGTAGTACTCTTCTTTGTTTTGTGGCGTATTGATCGGGAAACGTTCGGCAGCATGTTCCATTTGCTCATCGCTCACGGCAGTTGCTGTGATCTCTCTCAATGTGTCAATCCATGAATATCCTACACCGTCACTGAACTGCTCTTTCTGTCTCCAAGCCACACTTTCCGGTAACATATCGGCAAAGGCTTCGCGAACAATTCGTTTCTCGATGTTTTTTCCGGGGCACATTTTAGCTTTCGGGTTCAGGTTCATTGCCACGTCGAGAAATTCTTTATCAAGGAAAGGGACGCGTCCTTCTACTCCCCATGCTGATAAACTTTTATTGGCACGGAGGCAATCGTACATGTGCAACTTTGAAAGTTTACGTACTGTTTCTTCGTGAAATGCCTGTGGAGTAGGGGCCTTGTGGAAATACAGATACCCCCCGAAAACTTCATCAGCACCTTCACCGCTCAACACCATTTTGATCCCCATTGATTTGATGACACGCGCCAATAAATACATGGGAGTGGAAGCGCGTACGGTAGTTACATCATACGTCTCGATGAAATAAATTACGTCGCGAACAGCATCCAGACCTTCCTGAACGGTGTAGTTGATCTCATGATGGACGGTACCGATATATTCGGCTACCTCACGCGCTTTAATCAAATCGGGGGCGTCCTTTAGACCGATGGCGAAAGAGTGGAGTTGAGGCCACCATGCATCGCTTGCACCGTCTGTTTCTATACGTTTTGCCGCATATTTTTTGGCAATGGCAGAGATAACAGAACTATCCAACCCGCCCGAAAGCAACACTCCATACGGTACGTCACTCATTAACTGGCGGTGCACAGCCTCTTCCAATGCCACTTTCACATCCTCGGTTTGTGCATCATTCTCTTTGACGGTTTCATATTCTGTCCAGTCGCGCGAATACCAACGTTTCATTTTTCCCTCTTTACTATAGAAATAATGTCCGGGAAGGAATACTTCATATTCGTCACAAAATCCTTCGAGAGCTTTCAACTCGCTGCCGAAGTAGATTTTTCCCTCTTTATCTTTTCCTATATATAAAGGAATAACCCCTATCGGATCGCGGGCAATCAAAAATTCATCCTTTTCCTCATCATAAAGCACGAAAGCGAAGATACCGCTGATATCTTCCAAAAAATGGATGCCTTTATCTTTGTAAAGGGCAAGAATTACCTCACAGTCACTTCCAGTCTGAAAGTTATATTTTCCCGCATATTTAGCGCGAATATCACGGTGATTGTAAATCTCACCGTTGACGGCGAGCACCTGTTTATGATCGGGAGAGTATAACGGTTGTCCGCCACTCTGCGGGTCGACAATAGAAAGACGTTCGTGTGCCAGGATGGCACTTCCGCCTACATAGATTCCGCTCCAGTCCGGTCCGCGATGACGGATCTTCTGGGCCATTTTCAGTGCTTTATCTCTTAGTTCTTTCGTTTGAACTTTGATGTTGAGTATACCTGCTATTCCACACATAACTTTAATTTTTAGAGGGGGTAATGTAATCTGTTGATTGTTTATTCGCTATTTCTAAGAAGCTGACTAGCTATTCTTAATTCGTTCCATAATTGTTATCGTTTAGTTCCACAACTGTTTTCCTTTAGTTCCATATCTGTTATCTTTTAGTTCCACAGATATGGAACGAACCGATAATAGTAATCGAGCTTCTTGTTGTACACTGTTGCAAAACTTATTGTATTAGATAAGCATCTATTTCCGCAGCAGCCTTTCGTCCTCCCGCCATGGCGCGTACCACCAGGCTGGCGCCAGTCTCGGCATCACCGGCTAGGAATACATTCTTTGCAAATTTCGGTTGCTCCGGTTTCAGGAATCCCATCGCCAATAATACCATATCAGCTTCGATGACTTCCTTCTTCCCTGTTGGTTTCATCGTGGGACGTCCGCCATCTGCTGCCGGAATCCATTCCACTTCTTCCACTTCTACACCTGTCACTTTTCCATTCTTTCCGAGGAACTGATTGGAAGCCAGGCACCAGCGGCGTGTACAACCTTCTTCATGGCTGGAAGTCGTTTTGAAGACTGCCGGCCATTGTGGCCAAGGAGTAGCCGGATTGTAGCCGACAGGAGGTTTCGGCATGATTTCGATTTGAGTGACACTGACGGATCCCTGTCTCACACTGGTTCCGATGCAGTCGGAACCGGTATCTCCGCCACCTATCACAAGTACTTTTTTGCCTTTGGCATTCACCAATTTATCTTTCGGGAAAGTCTGTCCTGCCAGAATCCTGTTCTGCTGTGCCAGCATTTCAAGTGCGAAATGGATGCCTTTCAGTTCACGTCCCGGAATACTCAAATCACGTGCAGTCGGCGTTCCGGTACAGATGCAGTAAGCGTCGAATCCTTCCGGCAAATGATTGATGTCTATTTCTACTCCCATTTCAAACTGTATTCCTTCTGCAGCCAATATCTTCATCCGTCGGTCAATTACATTCTTATCCAGTTTGAAATTAGGAATACCGAACCGTAATAACCCTCCGGGCGCTTCATCCTTATCGAATAAAGTAACGCTATATCCTTTTAAATTCAGCTGATTAGCCACCACCAATCCGGCAGGACCCGCACCAATCACCGCCACTTTCTTTCCGTTTCTTCTCGGCGTCTTTACCTGTATATATCCTTCACGAAAAGCCGCTTCCACGATAGCTGCTTCATTCTCGCGAATAGTCACCGGCTGATCGCAGGAAAGTTTCAACACACACGATTTCTCGCAAAGGGCAGGACAAATACGTCCCGTAAATTCCGGAAAATCGCAAGTAGACGACAATACTTCGTATGCCTCCTTCCATTTTCCCCTGTATAATGCATCCTGCCATTCCGGTTGTTTATTTCCTATCGGGCATGCCCAATGACAGAAAGGTACGCCGCAATCCATACAGCGTGACGCCTGCAATTTACGGCTGTTTGTATTCAAAGTCTGTTCTACCTGACTATAGTCAGCGATTCGCTCGTTTACAGGGCGGTATCCCGCCTCTTGTCGAGGTATATTTAGAAATGCTTTAGGATCTCCCATCTTGTTATTTACTATTTGACGATTTACTATTTACTATTTTTAGACTATCTTGTCATTTGCTATTTGACTATTTACAGACTATACATTCAAATAGTAAATTGTAAATAGTCAAATTGTAAGTCTAATAGTCTCTTTGCATGTCTGCAATTTTTTGTTGTAATTTTCTCATCTGTTCCTCCTGCAATACTTTTTTGTATTCGATGGGTACTACTTGGATGAACTGGTCTGCATAATGATTCCAGTTGTCAAGCATGGTACGGGCTAGTTTTGAGCCTGTGTACAGATAATGTTGGCGGATTAGTTCGTGTAGCTCCTTCCGGTAGCTGGCTTCTTCGATGAGTGACAGTTCCACCATTTCCATGTTGCAGAAATAATCGAAGTTACCATCCTTGTTCCATACGTAAGCCACACCGCCACTCATACCGGCTGCAAAGTTACGTCCGGTTTGTCCGAGGACTACCACACGACCTCCTGTCATGTATTCGCAACAATGGTCGCCCACACCTTCCACTACGGCAACTGCACCGGAGTTACGAACTGCGAAACGTTCTCCTACACGCCCGTTGATATATACTTCACCGCTTGTTGCTCCATAAAGCAAGGTATTACCGGCAATTGTATTCTTTTCGGCTTCGAAGTTGCTGCGGATAGGAGGCAATACGGAGATGCGTCCGCCGCTCAATCCTTTACCCAGATAATCGTTTGCTTCACCTTCCAGTTTAAAGTTAACTCCCGGTACGAGGAAAGCCCCGAAAGACTGACCTGCCGAGCCTTTGAACTTTACATTCAGCGTATGTTCCGGCAATCCTTTGGCACCGTATTTCTTGGCAATCACTCCGGAGAGCATCGCACCTATTGCACGGTCTGTATTGGCAATCGTATATTCTAAAGAAATCTCTTTCTCATGTTCAATAGCTTCCTGTGCTGCATCAATGAGGGTTACATCCTTTACAGTAGAAACACCGTGATCCTGATCGATGACATGGCGGATAGCCGCGTTGTTATCAATGCGTGCCAGCAATTTGGTGAAGTCGATTAACGCATGTTTCGGATTCGGGTCGTTGGCAACGGATTTGCGTTCGATCAAGTCTGTGCGCCCGATAATATCATCCATTCTGGTGAATCCCATTTCGGCCAAATGCTCGCGGACCTCCTGTGCCAGGAATGTGAAGAAATTTACCAAATATTCACTACGCCCATGAAAGCGTTTACGTAATTCCTCATTCTGTGTGGCAACTCCCACCGGACAAGTATTCTGATGGCATTTGCGCATCATTACACACCCTAATACAATCAATGCCGAGGTGGCGAAGCCATATTCTTCGGCACCCATTAGCGCCATTAAGATGATGTCACGTCCGGTTTTCAGTTGTCCGTCGGCTTGCAAAACTACTTGACCACGAAGTCCGTTCAAAACCAATGTTTGCTGTGTCTCGCTCAATCCCAATTCCGGTGAGATGCCCGCATAACGGATAGAAGAAGCCGGAGAAGCACCTGTTCCACCTTCAGCACCGGAGATGACAATCAGGTCCGCCTTTGCTTTTGCCACCCCGGCGGCAATTGTACCGACGCCGCTTTCTGCTACCAGTTTCACACTGATTTTGGCCTGTGGATTTACATTTTTCAGATCGAAGATTAATTGTGCCAAATCCTCAATCGAATAAATATCATGATGAGGTGGGGGAGAAATCAGTGAAATTCCCGGAATGGAATGGCGTGTTTTTGCAATCACATCATTCACTTTAAATCCCGGAAGTTGTCCGCCTTCACCCGGCTTTGCCCCCTGTGCTATCTTAATCTGAATCTCATCCGCATTAACCAGATATTCTGCCGTTACACCGAAACGTCCGGAAGCTACCTGCTTGATTGCACTTCGTAAGGAACTGCCATCGGGCAGTGGTTGGAAACGGGCAGCGTCCTCGCCACCTTCACCGGTATTACTGCGTCCGTGAATTTTATTCATGGCAATAGCCATTGCCTCATGAGCCTCTTTGCTGATAGAACCAAAAGACATGGCCCCCGTGACGAAACGATGCAGAATGTTTTCCACCGGTTCTACCTGATCGATCGAAATCGGGTTACGACGGAATCCCAGAAAGTCACGAAGGAAAATAGGCTTTTCTTTTTCGTCTACCAAATGAGTATATTCTTTAAATTTCTTATAACTCCCCATCCGTGTAGCCAATTGCAGCGTACTGATTGTTTCCGGATTCCATGCATGCTCTTCTCCGTCTTTACGGAAAGCATACAAACCGGTAAGAAGTTGAGAATGGAGAGTTGAGAGTTGAGAGTTGCCATGCGGAGCCTCACTCTCCACTCTCAACTCTCCACTCTCAACTTCTCCCACTCCTTCCTTGTGGAAAGCAATGGCATCTCTGGCTATTTCTTCCAAGCGAATACCTCCGATGGGCGAACCGAGTCCACCGAAATAAGCCTTACTCAATTCTTCGCTCAAACCGACAGCTTCGAAGATCTTTGCACCACGATAAGAGCGGATGGTAGAGATCCCCATTTTACTCATGATTTTAAACAAGCCTTTGCAGATGGATTTGATATAATTTTTTTCAGCAGTGGCATAATCCAACTGAATATCCCTGTCTTTAACCAAGCGGTCGAGAACAGCGAATGCCATGTAAGGATTCAGGGCACTTGCTCCGAAACCCAGTAATAACGCAGCGTGCATCACCTCACGTATTTCACCGCTTTCTACAATCAATGCTGTTTGTACACGTTTGCCAACTGAAATCAGGTGGTGATGAACGGCGCTTACCGCCAGCAATGAAGGAATAGCGGCATGGGTAATATCCACGTCACGGTCGGTCAGGACAATGTAGTTTACGCCTTCCGTCACAGATTCTTCCGCCATTTTACAGAGGCTGTTCAGTGCCTCCTGCAATCCGGCTTTCCCTTTCGCTGCTTCAAATAACATGGGCAGTTTGACTGTTTTGAAACCTTTATAGCGGATATTACAAAGAATATCCAGTTGTGTGTTGCTCAAAATCGGATGATTGAGGCGGACCATTTTGCAATGACTCTCACTGGGTGTCAGGATATTCATGCCGACTGCCCCGATGTATTCAGTTAATGACATTACCAGTTCTTCGCGGAGCGGGTCGATGGGAGGATTGGTCACTTGTGCAAATTGCTGCCGGAAATAGTTGTAAAGCAATTGCGGCTTATCCGAAAGTACAGCTAACGGAGTATCATTACCCATTGAATGGATCGGTTCTGCTCCGGTGCTTGCCATCGGCATAATCAGTTTTTCGATATCCTCTTTGGAGTAGCCGAAAGTGCGAAGCATACAGTCGTAGTTTTCGACATGATGAGGTACTTTGCGTCCGCTCTTCAGTTCATCCAGTTCGATTCGGTTCGTAGACAACCAGGTGCGGTAAGGTTTGGCTTCAGCCAACTGTTTTTTCAGTTCGCCATCATAATAAATTTCACCTTTTTCTGTATCTACCAGCAAAATCTTACCGGGCTGTAAGCGACCTTTTTCTTTGATGTCTCCCGGTTCGAAATCCATCACACCGACTTCCGAAGCCACTACCATCATATCGTTTTTAGTAATCAGATAACGGGCAGGGCGCAGACCGTTGCGGTCGAGCATACCTCCTGCAAATCGTCCGTCACTGAAGAGAAGTGCAGCCGGTCCGTCCCACGGTTCCAACAGGATAGAGTGGTATTCGTAGAATGATTTCAGATCTTCGCTGATGGGATTCTTTTCGTTGAAAGATTCCGGCACGAGCATAGCCATGGCGTGTGGCAGGCTCAATCCCGACATCACCAGGAACTCCAGTACATTGTCCAGGGAAGCACTGTCGCTCATGCCCGGTTGTATAATCGGGCGAAGTTCTTTTATGTCACCCAAGGTAGGAGTGGAGAGTACGCTTTCGCGGGCTTCCATCCATCCGCGGTTACCACGGATCGTGTTGATTTCACCGTTGTGTGCCAGAAGGCGGAATGGTTGTGCCAATCCCCATGTAGGGAATGTGTTGGTACTGAAACGGGAGTGCACCAGTGCCAGTCCGCTGGTAAAATAGCTATTCGTCAGGTCCGGATAGTAGTTGCGCAGTTGCAACGACGAAAGCATACCTTTATATATAATGTTTTTTGTAGAAAGCGAAACAACATAAAAATCGTCCTTTGTCGGAATGGATGACAATCTGACCTTATTCTCGATTCTTTTCCGGATCAGATATAACTTCCGGTCGGCCGTTTCCGTTTCTGTAAATCCGGTGATAAACACCTGTTTGATGTCAGGTTCGTTTGCCAAAGCAGATTCTCCTAGAATTTCAGGGCAGGTGGGTACATTGCGCAGATGCATCAATGTGAGTCCTTCTTTTTCAATTTCTTCAATAATGATACTTAAAATGGTTGCCTGGTCTTTCTCATTTTTCGGCAAAAATAACAATCCTGTGCCGTACCGTCCTTTTTCGGGTACAGGAATACCTTGCAATAAAATAAACTCATGCGGAATTTGCAGCATGATACCTGCACCGTCACCGGTTTTGTTATCCGCACCTTCAGCGCCACGGTGGCGCATGTTCTCTAATACCTTTAAAGCCGACTCAACAATGTCGTGTGACTTTTCTCCATGAATGTTTACCAGCATACCAACACCGCAGGCATCGTGTTCGTATGCCGCATTGTACAAGCCCATCTGTTTGGGCTGTCGTTGGTAAGGGGATCCTTCTGTTACGTTGTTAAAAAGTTCTTGTTTCTTCATTCTTACTAGCTTTATTGTATGATAATACCTAATTGAAGTGTCAATTTGTTTGGCAAAGTTAGTGGTTTAATTTCAAAATGATAGTAAAATATAAGTTTTCTGTAACGCGAAATTAAAAGGAGAGCCTGTCTTCTTCTAATTTGTAATTAAAAGAAGGAGGTTTACTTTTAATTTGTTAGCTCTTTTGGGTTAATGGTGACCTAATTGTAATTTGTTTCTTTTTGACCTAAAAATAATATATTATTTAACTTTTTGATGTGTTTACAACTTTTTTATGCGTTTCTGTCAAATAAATATGCTTTTTGTTGTCTTTATGTTATTTGTAATGTGTATATTTGCAGTCGAAATAAAAATATCATAATATGTGTGGAATAGTAGGCTATATTGGTAAACGAAAAGCCTACCCTATCCTTATAAAAGGGCTGAAGCGACTGGAGTATCGTGGATATGATAGCGCGGGGGTAGCAATCATCAGTGATGACCGACAGTTAAATGTGTATAAGACGAAAGGAAAAGTCTCCGATCTTGAAAATTTCGTCACACAAAAAGATATTTCCGGTACAATCGGAATTGCCCATACTCGTTGGGCTACTCACGGGGAACCTTGTTCCGCTAACGCCCACCCTCATTACTCTTCTTCCGAAAAGCTCGCTCTCATTCATAACGGTATTATTGAAAACTACGCCGTTCTCAAAGAAAAACTTCAAGCCAAAGGCTATATTTTTAAAAGTAGTACAGATACCGAAGTCCTTGTTCAATTAATAGAATACATGAAAGTCACTAATCAAGTCAGTTTGCTGACAGCCGTTCAATTGGCGTTGGGAGAAGTGATTGGTGCCTATGCGATTGCGATTCTTGATAAAGAGCATCCCGATGAGATTATTGCTGCCCGTAAGAGTAGCCCGCTGGTAGTGGGGATTGGAGCGGACGAGTTCTTCCTTGCTTCGGATGCCACTCCGATTGTAGAATATACAGATAAGGTGGTTTATCTGGAAGACGGAGAAATAGCTGTTCTCCATTTGGGAAAAGAATTGAAGGTGGTCAACTTGAGTAATGTTGAAATGACACCTGAAATTAAAAAGGTGGAGCTTAATCTCGGTCAGCTGGAAAAAGGGGGATATCCGCATTTTATGTTGAAAGAGATTTTCGAACAGCCCGATTGTATTCATGATTGTATGCGCGGACGTATTAATGTGGAAGCAGACAATGTGGTACTTTCCGCTGTGATCGATCATCGGGAAAAGCTACTGAATGCCAAGCGGTTTATTATCGTTGCCTGCGGAACTTCCTGGCATGCCGGACTGATTGGAAAGCATCTGATTGAAAGTTTCTGCCGCATACCGGTGGAAGTGGAGTATGCTTCTGAATTCCGTTACCGCGATCCGGTGATTGACGGACAGGATGTAGTGATAGCAATCTCCCAAAGCGGTGAGACTGCGGATACTTTGGCTGCTGTGGAATTGGCAAAAAGCCGCGGAGCATTTATATATGGTATTTGTAATGCTATCGGGGCTTCTATTCCCCGTGCCACTCACACCGGTTCGTATATCCACGTAGGTCCGGAAATCGGAGTCGCTTCCACCAAAGCGTTTACCGGACAGGTCACTGTGTTGGCAATGCTGGCATTGACGCTTGCCAAAGCGAAAGGAACAATTGACGAACGGCATTATCTTTCAATAGTACAGGAATTAAATCATATTCCGGAGAAGATGAAAGAAGTGCTGAAACTGAATGATACCCTGGCGGAGTTATCGAAAACGTTCACGTATGCGCATAACTTTATTTACCTGGGACGCGGATATAGTTATCCTGTTGCATTGGAAGGTGCATTGAAATTGAAAGAAATATCGTATATTCACGCCGAAGGTTATCCGGCTGCCGAGATGAAGCACGGACCGATTGCCTTGATTGACGCGGAAATGCCGGTAGTGGTGATTGCTACGCAGAATGGACTGTACGAAAAAGTGCTAAGTAATATTCAGGAGATCAAGGCAAGGAAGGGAAAAGTGATTGCGTTCGTTACGAAGGGAGATACGGTTATCAGCAAGATTGCCGATTGTAGTATCGAACTTCCTGAAACAATAGAGTGTCTCGATCCGTTAATTACTACGGTACCTCTCCAACTTCTTGCTTATCACATTGCGGTATGTAAGGGGATGGATGTAGACCAGCCGAGAAATCTGGCGAAGTCGGTAACGGTGGAGTAATGTGATTTACAATTAGACAATTTACTATTTACTATTTACGATTGAAGAATCAATGATAGATAGTAAGTTGTTTGATTGGCAGGTGGTAATTTAAATCGTAAATAGTAAATCGTCAAATCGTAAATAGTATAGATGGAACAATTGAAACATGAATGTGGCGTTGCCATGATACGCTTGCTTAAACCGTTGGAGTATTACGAGAAAAAGTACGGAACATGGATGTACGGTCTTAATAAGCTCTACCTGTTGATGGAGAAACAACATAACCGTGGACAGGAAGGTGCGGGACTCGCATGTGTGAAACTGGAAGCAAATCCGGGTGAAGAATATATGTTTCGTGAACGTGCTTTAGGCTCCGGAGCTATTACGGAGATTTTTGAAAATGTTCAAAACAATTTTAAGGAGCTCACTCCCGAACAGTTGCATGATGCTGCGTATGCCAAACGAGTCCTGCCTTTTGCCGGGGAAGTATATATGGGGCATCTTCGTTATTCCACTACGGGAAAATCCGGAATCTCATACGTGCATCCATTTTTAAGAAGAAATAACTGGCGTGCCAAGAATCTCGCTCTTTGCGGAAACTTCAATATGACGAATGTAGACGAAATATTTGCCCGTATCACTGCCATTGGTCAGCATCCGCGTAAATATGCCGATACATATATCATGTTGGAACAGGTGGGACACCGTCTTGACCGTGAAGTGGAGCGTGTATTCAATCTTGCCGAAGCCGAAGGGCTTACGGGCATGGGCATCACGCATTATATAGAAGAACATATTGATTTGGCAAACGTACTGCGTACTTCCAGTCGCGAATGGGATGGGGGGTATGTTATTTGCGGATTGACCGGAAGCGGTGAATCTTTCGCTATCCGTGACCCGTGGGGCATCCGGCCTGCATTTTGGTATCAGGATGACGAAATAGCTGTTCTTGCTTCCGAACGTCCGGTTATCCAGACAGCTTTGAATGTTCCGTTTGAGGAAATCAAGGAACTGCAACCGGGGCAGGCATTGCTGATTAGCAAAGAAGGTAAGATACGTACTTCGCAAATCAATAAGCCACGCGAAAATCAGGCTTGTTCTTTCGAACGTATCTATTTCTCCCGTGGCAGTGACGTCGATATTTATAAAGAAAGGAAACGGCTGGGCGAAAAGTTGGTTCCGAAAATACTGAAAGCTATCAATAATGATATCGATCATACGGTCTTCTCTTTTATTCCAAACACTGCGGAGGTTGCTTTCTACGGAATGTTGCAGGGACTGGATGATTACTTGAATGAGGAGAAAGTGCAGCAGATCGCTGCATTGGGGCATAACCCGAATATGGAGGAGTTAGAAGTTATTCTTTCCCGTCGTATTCGTAGCGAAAAGGTGGCAATCAAGGATATTAAGCTCCGTACGTTCATCGCCGAAGGAAACAGTCGTAATGATTTGGCTGCCCATGTGTATGATATTACATACGGAAGTCTTGTACCCGGTGTTGATAATCTGGTGATTATCGATGACAGCATTGTGCGTGGCACTACGCTGAAACAAAGTATTATCGGTATTCTCGACCGTCTCGGTCCGAAGAAGATTGTCATTGTATCTTCTTCTCCGCAGGTGCGTTATCCTGACTATTACGGTATTGATATGGCAAAGATGAGCGAGTTTATCGCCTTCAGGGCTGCTGTCGAACTTTTAAAGGAACGGGATATGAAAGATGTGATTGCGGCCGCCTACCGTAAATCGAAAGAGCAGGTAGGACTGCCGAAAGAGCAGATGGTAAACTATGTGAAAGACATTTATGCTCCGTTCACTGATGAGGAAATCTCTGCCAAAATGGTGGAACTGCTGACACCCAAGGGAACCAAGGCGAAAGTGGAAATCGTCTATCAACCGTTGGAGGGATTGCACGAGGCTTGTCCGCATCATAAAGGCGACTGGTATTTTAGCGGTAACTACCCTACACCGGGTGGTGTGAAAATGGTGAATCGGGCGTTCATCGACTATATAGAACAAATGTATCAATTCTAACAACCATACAACGATTCAATAATAAGAATGAGAAATGTGACATTAATCCTTGACGACGGGAGCCGGTTTTCCGGTAAGTCGTTTGGCTACGAGAAGCCGGTGGCGGGCGAAGTAGTGTTTAATACTGCCATGACCGGATACCCGGAGAGCCTCACTGACCCTTCATACGCCGGACAGTTGATGACGCTTACCTATCCTTTGGTAGGTAACTACGGTGTTCCTCCTTTTACTATCGAGCCGAATGGACTTGCCACTTTCATGGAAAGTGAGAAGATCCACGCGGAAGCGATTATCGTAAGTGACTATTCTTATGAATACAGCCATTGGAACGCTGTGGAAAGTCTTGGTGACTGGCTGAAACGGGAAAAAGTTCCTGGTATCACGGGCATTGATACACGCGAGCTGACTAAAGTGCTTCGTGAACATGGAGTAATGATGGGGAAAATAGTATTTGAAGAAGTTGAGAATGGAGAGTTGAGAGTTGAGAGTTATGAAGATATTAATTATGTGGACAGGGTAAGTTGTAAGGAAATAATTTCTTATCTTCCCGACGGAACCTCTCATTCTTTCCCATTAACGACTCCTATTGAGCAACTCAACTCTCAACTTTCAGGTTTTAACTCACAACTTAAAAAGGTCGTCCTGGTAGATTGCGGTGTGAAGACTAATATCATTCGTTGTCTGCTGAAACGTAATGTAGAGGTGATCCGTGTACCTTGGGATTATGATTATAACGGACTCGAATTTGACGGACTGTTTATTTCTAACGGACCGGGGGATCCGGATACCTGTGATGCTGCGGTGCAGAATATCCGCAAGGCGATGGCAAACGAGAAACTGCCTATTTTCGGAATCTGCATGGGTAACCAACTGCTTTCGAAAGCGGGAGGAGCCAAGATTTATAAATTGAAATACGGTCACCGTAGCCACAACCAACCGGTGCGTATGGTAGGTACGGAACGTTGCTTCATCACTTCGCAAAATCACGGTTATGCCGTAGACAATAATACGTTGAGTGCAGATTGGGAACCGTTATTTATTAATATGAATGATGGCTCTAACGAAGGAATCAAGCATAAAAGAAACCCTTGGTTTTCTGCACAATTCCATCCGGAAGCAGCGAGTGGACCTACGGATACGGAATTCCTGTTCGACGAATTTGTAAAACTATTATAACCCATATTCATCACGGATTATAAAAAATCAGTGTTTATCTGTGTAATCTGTGGTGAACCAGAAAGTAGAATCAATGAAAGAAAATATAAAGAAAGTATTGTTGTTGGGTTCCGGTGCCCTGAAGATCGGTGAGGCCGGTGAGTTTGACTATTCCGGTTCGCAGGCACTCAAAGCCTTGAAAGAAGAAGGCATTGAAACGATTCTTATCAATCCTAATATTGCTACGGTACAGACGTCCGAAGGAGTGGCGGATCAAATCTACTTCCTCCCGGTGACTCCGTATTTCGTAGAGAAAGTGATTCAGAAAGAAAAACCGGAAGGCATTATGCTGGCGTTCGGTGGTCAGACAGCCTTGAACTGTGGAGTGGCATTGTACAAAGAAGGTATTCTTGAAAAATATAATGTAAAAGTACTCGGTACTCCGGTACAAGCCATTATGGATACCGAGGATCGTGAACTTTTCGTTCAGAAATTGAATGAAATCAATGTAAAGACCATTAAGAGTGAAGCCGTAGAAAATGTGGAAGATGCTCGTCGCGCAGCAAAAGAACTGGGGTATCCCGTAATTGTTCGTGCTGCGTATGCATTGGGTGGCTTGGGCTCCGGTTTCTGTGATAACGAAGAGCAACTGGATATTCTTGTAGAAAAAGCGTTCTCTTTCTCTCCGCAGGTATTGGTGGAAAAATCACTTCGTGGTTGGAAAGAAGTGGAATATGAAGTGGTACGTGACCGTTTTGACAACTGTATCACCGTTTGTAATATGGAAAACTTCGACCCGCTGGGTATTCATACCGGTGAATCTATCGTTATTGCTCCGTCACAAACGCTTACTAACAAAGAATATCATAAACTCCGGGAACTGGCAATACGTATCATCCGCCACATCGGTATTGTGGGCGAATGTAATGTGCAATATGCTTTCGACCCCGAATCCGAAGATTATCGGGTGATTGAAGTAAATGCCCGTCTTTCCCGTTCATCGGCTTTGGCATCTAAGGCAACGGGTTATCCGCTGGCTTTCGTTGCGGCCAAATTGGGACTGGGTTACGGACTCTTCGACCTGAAGAATTCTGTAACAAAGACTACTTCTGCTTTCTTCGAACCGGCACTGGATTATGTTGTATGTAAGATTCCACGTTGGGATTTGGGTAAATTCCACGGTGTAGATAAAGAATTGGGATCTTCTATGAAATCTGTCGGTGAGGTGATGGCTATCGGTCGTACTTTTGAAGAAGCTATCCAGAAAGGGCTCCGCATGATCGGACAGGGAATGCACGGATTTGTAGAAAATAAGGAGCTAGTTATTTCCGACATCGACAAGGCTTTGCGCGAACCGACTGATAAACGTATTTTTGTTATCTCGAAGGCTTTTCGTGCCGGCTACACCATCGATCAGGTACACGAACTGACTAAGATTGATAAATGGTTCCTTCAGAAATTGATGAATATCATGCAGACTTCCGAAGAACTGCATAGCTGGGGAAATAATCACAAACAGATTGCTGATCTGCCAAACGAACTGCTTCGTAAAGCCAAGGTTCAAGGTTTCTCTGATTTCCAGGTTGCACGTGCCATCGGCTACGAAGGTGATATGGAGGATGGTATTCTTTATGTCCGCAAACATCGTAAAGAGGCGGGTATTCTTCCGGTAGTGAAGCAGATCGATACTTTGGCAGCCGAATATCCGGCACAAACCAATTATCTGTATCTTACTTATAGCGGTGTGGCAAATGATGTTCATTACTTGGGCGACCATAAATCCATTGTCGTATTAGGGTCTGGTGCTTATCGTATCGGTTCTTCCGTAGAATTTGACTGGTGCGGTGTGCAGGCTTTAAATACTATTCGTAAAGAAGGATGGCGCAGCGTGATGATTAACTATAATCCTGAAACCGTATCTACGGACTACGATATGTGCGATCGCTTGTACTTCGACGAATTGACTTTCGAACGTGTCATGGATATTCTGGAGCTTGAGAATCCGCATGGTGTAATTGTATCTACCGGTGGTCAGATTCCGAATAACTTGGCTTTGCGTTTGGATGCACAGCATATCAATATCCTTGGCACAAGTGCCAAGAGCATTGACAACGCTGAAGATCGTGAGAAATTCTCTGCCATGCTCGACCGTATCGGTGTGGATCAGCCCCGTTGGCGTGAATTAACATCTATGGATGACATTCAGGAGTTTGTTGAAGAAGTAGGTTTTCCTGTGCTTGTCCGTCCGTCATACGTGCTTTCGGGAGCTGCAATGAATGTTTGTTCCAATCAGGAAGAACTGGAACGTTTCCTGAAACTGGCAGCCAATGTCTCGAAAAAACATCCGGTAGTAGTAAGTCAGTTTATTGAACATGCCAAGGAAGTAGAAATGGATGCCGTGGCGCAGAATGGCGAAATTGTGGCATACGCTATTAGTGAGCATATCGAATTTGCAGGAGTACACTCCGGTGACGCGACTATTCAGTTCCCGCCACAGAAGCTATATGTAGAAACTGTTCGTCGTATTAAGCGTATCAGCCGTGAGATTGCCAAGGCTTTGAATATCTCCGGTCCGTTTAATATTCAGTATTTGGCAAAAGACAATGATATCAAGGTGATCGAATGTAACTTGCGTGCTAGTCGTTCTTTCCCATTTGTCAGCAAGGTACTGAAGATCAACTTTATTGAACTGGCAACCAAAGTTATGCTTGGCCTGCCTGTCGAAAAACCGGAAAAGAATCTTTTCGAACTGGACTATGTGGGAATCAAAGCTTCACAGTTCTCTTTCAACCGTTTGCAGAAAGCCGACCCGGTGTTGGGAGTAGATATGGCTTCCACCGGTGAAGTAGGTTGTATTGGTATGGATACTTCTTGTGCTGTATTGAAAGCAATGCTTTCTGTAGGCTATCGTATTCCGAAGAAGAATATCTTGCTTTCCACAGGTACCATGAAGCAAAAAGCGGATATGATGGATGCAGCCCGTATGTTGGTGAATAAGGGATATAAACTCTTTGCGACGGGCGGTACGCATAAAGCGCTTGCCGAGAGCGGTATTGAGAGTACTCATGTTTATTGGCCGAGTGAAGAGGGACATCCGCAGGCGTTGGAGATGCTTCATAGTAAGGAAATAGATATGGTAGTTAATATACCGAAGAACTTGACAGCCGGAGAATTAAGTAATGGGTATAAAATCCGTCGTGCTGCCATTGATTTAAATATTCCGTTGATTACGAACGCTCGTCTGGCTAGTGCGTTTATCAATGCCTTCTGTACGATGAGTGTGGATGATATAGCTATCAAGAGCTGGGCAGAATATAAATAAGATGATTATATTCTATTGAAATGAAAAGACAAAGGTCGTTCTTATTATTCGAGAGCGGCCTTTGTCTATTATTGTAGAAATACAATTATTCGATTATTCAGTTGGAAAATTAAATACTCTTGGTCTTTATTTGCTGTTTTGGACATTTTAATGTAACTTGCGCGCTTATTTAAATAATATTTTTTTTTACAGGAGGATGATAGGTATGGATAATCATGTTGTAATAATGGCTGGTGGCATAGGGAGCCGTTTCTGGCCGATGAGCACTCCGGAATGTCCTAAACAATTTATTGATGTAATGGGATGTGGCCGGTCACTGATTCAATTGACGGCAGACCGGTTTGATGGTGTTTGCCCCAGAGAAAATATGTGGGTGGTAACTTCTGAAAAATACATTGATATTGTTCGGGAGCAGTTGCCGGAAATTCCGGAAAGTAATATTTTAGCGGAACCTTGTGCACGAAATACTGCACCTTGTATCGCATTTGCTTGCTGGAAAATCAAAAAGAAGCATCCCCGTGCTAACATTGTAGTAACTCCTTCGGATGCATTAGTCATCAATACGAGTGAGTTCCGTAGAGTGATGGAGAAAGCACTTCGTTTTACGGATGATAGCAGTGCTATTGTCACAATAGGTATTCGGCCGACTCGTCCGGAGACAGGCTACGGATATATTGCTGCTGCCAACCAGCTTCAAACAGATAAAGAAATTTATACAGTAGACGCATTCAAGGAAAAACCCGATAAAGAGACAGCTGAAAAGTATTTGGCGGAAGGTAATTACTTCTGGAATGCGGGAATCTTTGTGTGGAACGTGCGTACTATCACTTCCGTGATGCGTGTATATGCTCCGGGTATCGCACAGATTTTTGACCGTATTTTCCCGGATTTCTATACGGAAAAAGAAAATGAAACAATCAAAAAGTTATTCCCGACTTGCGAAAGTATTTCTATCGACTATGCGGTGATGGAAAAAGCGGAGGCAATTTACGTGTTACCGGCTTCTTTCGGCTGGTCGGATTTAGGCACATGGGGAGCACTTCGCGGTCTTTTACCACAGGATAAATCGGGAAATGCTACGGTAGGAACCGATATACGTTTGTATGACAGTAAGAACTGTATTGTGCATGCCAGCGAAGAAAAACGAGTTGTTGTTCAAGGACTGGATGGATATATCATCGCAGAGAAAGATAATACATTACTGATTTGTAAACTGGAAGAGGAACAACGGATTAAAGAGTTCTCGAAATAAAGATTATTTCGTTTGTTGATATTCGTGTGGTGTCATTCCTGTCATTCAGCTGATATTCAATTGAAAGCCGGAGTTAAGCACTCCGGCATTATTTTTATAATTGCACTTCGATATTTAATTTTCCACCAAGTCCACGTTCTACAATATCAAATAATGTTTTGAGAGTAATATTTTCTCCATCGTTTTCAACTTTTGATATGAATGTACGTTTCTTGTCAATGCGACTTGCAAGCTCTGCTTGTGTCATATCTAATTTTTCTCTGGCACTTCGTATCTTAAAGCCAATGCGCAAAGCCTCAAGTTCTCGCTCAAGCCTGTCTCGTTCTGGTGCTCCAACTTCACCGTAATACTCATTTTTGATTTGGTCTAATGTCTTTGTATTCATTCTAAAATCTCCTTTTCTTTTTCTTTATAATAGTCGGTCATAAGCCGTTCTGCTCTTTTTATTTCTTCTGGTGGTGTTTTTTGTGTCTTTTTCTGAAAGCCACTTAACAAAACAACCAATTTATTACCGTCAAAGAAACAAAAAATGCGGAAGATATTATTGCCTAGTTGCACGCGAACCTCAAATAGTCCATTAGTACCTTCTATGTATTTTAGATATGTCGTTGGGATTCGGTCTATCTGCTCGATAATATCTAGCACTTTGATGATTTTATCGCGAACCTTCTGTGGTTGTTTCTTGAAAAAATCATCAAAATATTCTTTATATGTTATGACTTCTCTTACTTTCACTTTACAAAGGTAACTTATAAATTACATAAAAGCAATTTTAGGCTACTTTTTTCTTTAATTTTTCTCATCATTTTATCCATTATCTCTTCAGAACATTTTGCCAACTCATAGAAAGTGACTGACTGTATTCAGAGTTCTCGAAATAAAGATTATTTCGTTTGCTGATATTCGTGTGGTGTCATTCCTGTCATTCGTTTAAAGAATTTCGAGAAAAAAGAAGGATTAGGGAAATTTAATTCATCAGAAACTTGATAAACGAGCAGATTGCTATGTTTTAGCAATACTTTTGCTTCTAGTATAATGGACTGGTTTATCCAGTCCATTACTGTTTGTTGACTGGCCTGCCGGATAACTGTATTCAGATAACGCGGAGTGAGACATAGCTTATCCGCATAGAAGTTCACGTTACGCTCTTTCTTGCTGTGTGTGTTGACAAGAGAGATGAAGCGTTGGAAAATCTCTTCCTGTCTTGTCAACTGGGTTGGATTCAGTTCAATGCTGTTTTGAGCGATATATCTTAAATAATAGATGAGACTGGCCAAAAGATGTTGTATAGCTTCCTTATGAAATATCGGTTCCTGCAATACTCCCCAGATAAAAGTGAAATAGTTTTTCACTTGTTGCTGTTCTCGTGGAAGTAGTGGCAATAAAATGTTTTTCTGATGATGGAGAAGGTAAGAGAAGAAATCGTCTTTTCCGGATATGGGGAGGAAATCATGATTGGTTGCTATCATTTGCATATCAAGATCAGGAGATACTTCTATGATTTGGATGATGGAATTGGGGGTGATTACTGCGATGTGTCCCGGTTGGAGGGTATGTCCGATCAGATTAATGAGAATTCGGGCAGAACCTTGTTTGACGAATGCAACACGTCCTTCTTTAATACGATACGGTTGATCGAGTGAGAAAGGCGTTGTTTCCATTCCCGTAAAGCTGTTGACGAATGCGAAATCAGAAGATATATAATGATATTCGTTATGACGTGCAATGCTAAAATTGTCTAATGATTTGAGTGCGAATTCTATCGGTTCTTTTTTCTCCATATCTCTTCTTTTCCGGCAAAGGTAATAAAATACAGCATATTCAGTTGCTTTTTTCTGTTTTATCGGACTAATGGGACATATTTGCCAACTCTTGGAAATGACCAGTGTCTTTGAAATCCCTATCTTTGTCTTTCGAAGAAACCAAAGAAATAATGGATATGAAAAGAATGATTTTCAGTTTCTCCTTTTTACTGTATGTAGCAGGAGCGTATGCGCAGATTACATTGGAAGAATGTCAGCGGAAGACGCAGGACAATTATCCGTTGGTACATCAGTATGGCTTAGTGGAGAAGACAAAGGAATATAATCTGGAAAATGCAGCCAAGGGATATTTGCCTCAATTTGCTCTTTCGGCAAAGGCCTCTTATCAGAGTGATGTGACAGAAATTCCGGTAAAACTTCCCGGAGTAGATTTAAAAGGATTGTCTAAAGACCAATATCAGGTCATGTTGGAATTGCAACAGAAGATATGGGACGGGGGAGGAATCCGTATGCAGAAGAAGCAGACGATTGCAGAGGCTGAAGTGGAAAAAGAAAAACTGAATGTAGATATGTATGCGCTGAATGACCGCGTGAATGATCTTTATTTT
This sequence comes from Bacteroides sp. NSJ-39, assembly GCF_014287315.1. Classification (NCBI taxonomy): domain Bacteria; kingdom Pseudomonadati; phylum Bacteroidota; class Bacteroidia; order Bacteroidales; family Bacteroidaceae; genus Bacteroides; species Bacteroides sp. NSJ-39. The sequence continues at coordinate 208,306 of NZ_JACOOB010000005.1, forward strand.
GGAATTCTCCTGCTGGACGAGCAAATCAAACAGAATACATTGTTACAAGATGAGCTGGAGAGAAATTATCGTCAGATTACTGCTTATGTGGAAAATGGAATAGCCAATCAAGCTGATTTGGATGCAGTGAAAGTGGAGCAGCTGAATACAAAACAGAAAAGAATTGATTTAGTATCATCACGGGCAGCTTATTTGAAAATGCTTTCGCTGTTGGTAGGAGAAGCACTATCTCCGGAGACGGTGCTGGAGAAGCCTGTACCTCAAAGTATGGTTTCAGCTGTCAGTGAGATTCGTCGGCCGGAGTTGGCTTTGTTTGATGCACAGGGAGCCGGACTGCAAGTGCAGGAGAAGGCTTTGAATGTGCGTCATCTTCCGCAGTTCGGACTGTTTGTGCAGGGGGCATACGGAAATCCTGGATTGGATATGCTGAAGAATGAATTCTCTCCTTATTATATGGCAGGTGTCCGGCTTTCATGGAATTTCGGTAGTTTGTATACTTTGAAAAATGACCGTCGGGTGATCGAGAAGAAAAGGCAGCAACTGGATAATAACCGGGATGTATTCCTTTTCAATACAAGACTGGAAATGACGCAGCAGGATCAGGCTATCCATTCTTTGGAGAAGCAAATGCGGGATGATGATGAAATTATCCGGTTGCGTACGAATATCCGTAAAGCTGCCGAAGCAAAGGTGGCAAATGGAACATTGACTGTGACTGAAATGTTACGTGAACTGACCAATGAGAGCTTGGCGCGTCAGTCGAAAGCCATGCATGAGATTCAACGGTTGATGGGAATTTATCAATTGAAATATACAACGAATTATTAATATAACTTCTCCGGATATGAAAAGAATAACAAAAATAGGAATGTGGGGGATAACGCTGATGATGTTATCTGCCTGCGGAAATGGAACACCTGATTATGACGCAACCGGTACATTTGAAGCTACGGAAGTAATAGTGTCCGCCGAGGCTGCCGGAAAATTGCTACGACTGGAAGTAGAAGAGGGAACAAAGCTGGAAGCGGGTGAGGAGATCGGGTTGGTAGATACGGTACAATTGTATTTAAAGAAACTGCAATTGGAAGCCAGTATGAAATCGGTAGAAAACCAGCGTCCTGATCTTGCCAAACAGATTGCCGCTACCAAACAGCAAATTGTCACGGCAGAGCGTGAGAGGAAACGGGTGGAAAACTTGCTTGCTGCAGGTGCGGCCAATCAAAAACAACTGGATGATTGGGACGCGCAAGTCAAATTACTCGAACGACAGCTCGTTGCACAGGAATCATCGTTGCGTAATAGTACGAATAGCCTTACAGAACAAGGCAATTCGGTTGCTATACAGGTAGCGCAAGTGGAGGATCAGTTAGTTAAATGTCATGTTCAGTCACCTATCGCAGGTACAGTATTGGCTAAATATGCGGAAGCCGGTGAATTGGCGGCGATAGGCAAGCCTTTATTTAAGGTGGGCGAAGTGGATCGTATGTATTTGAGGGCTTACATAACTTCCGAACAGTTGTCAAAAGTGAAACTGGGAGATCAAGTGACTGTGTATGCTGACTATGGCAACTCGGAGCAGAAAGCTTATCCGGGGGAAGTGACCTGGATTTCCGATCGTTCGGAATTCACTCCAAAAACAATTTTGACGAAGAATGAACGTGCTAATCTGGTATATGCAGTGAAGATTGCGGTGAAGAATGACGGAGCGTTGAAGATTGGTATGTATGGCGGAGTAAAATTAAAGAATGAAGATTAAAAATTAAAGTCAGGGAGATGGAGAAGGATGTACCCATAGTGGTTGTGAAAGAAGTCGGCAAGAGCTATGGAACGGTGGAAGCGCTGAAAGAGGTTTCTTTTGTGGTAGAACGGGGAGAGATCTTTGGGCTGATAGGTCCTGACGGTGCCGGTAAGAGTACCTTATTCCGTATTCTGACTACTTTGCTGCTGGCAGATAAGGGAACGGCCACGATCGGCGGACTGGATGTGGCAACAGAATATAAACAGATTCGTACAAAGGTGGGATATATGCCCGGCCGTTTTTCACTTTACCAGGATCTTTCAGTAGAGGAGAATCTGGAGTTTTTCGCTACCGTATTCCATACGACTGTTCAGGAGAACTATGATTTAATTAAAGATATCTATCAGCAGATAGAACCGTTCAGGAAAAGAAGGGCAGGAGCTTTGTCGGGTGGAATGAAGCAGAAACTGGCATTGAGTTGCGCTTTGATCCATAAGCCTGATATTTTATTTCTGGATGAACCCACTACCGGAGTGGATCCTGTGTCGCGCAAGGAATTTTGGCAAATGCTTCGTAACTTGCGGGAACAGGGTATTACCATTGTTGTTTCTACTCCCATCATGGATGAAGCTCGGCAATGTGACCGGATTGCTTTTATCAATCATGGAAAGATTCATGGCATTGATACCCCCGGGCGTATTCTTCAGCAATTTGCATCCATCCTTTGTCCTCCTTCTTTGGAACGGGAGGAGGTGAGACATGAAACCGCTCCGGTCATTGAAGTGGAGCAGTTGACAAAGTGTTTTGGTAATTTTACAGCGGTAGATCATATCTCCTTTCAGGTGAACCGGGGAGAGATATTTGGCTTCCTGGGTGCTAACGGTGCCGGAAAAACTACAGCCATGCGCATGCTTTGTGGATTGAGCAAACCGACATCAGGCATAGGAAAGGTGGCAGGATATGATATTTTCCGGGAAGCTGAACAAGTAAAGAAGCATATCGGCTATATGAGCCAAAAGTTTTCGTTATATGAAGACCTGAAAGTGTGGGAGAATATTCGTCTGTTTGCCGGGATTTATGGGATGAAAGAGCAAGAAATAGAGCGGAAGACAGAAGAATTGTTGGATCGCCTGGGGCTTGCTGACGAGCGGGATACTCTGGTGAAGAGCCTTCCGGTGGGGTGGAAGCAGAAATTAGCTTTTTCAGTTTCAATCTTCCACGAGCCGAGAATTGTTTTTCTGGATGAGCCGACGGGTGGAGTAGATCCCGCTACGAGAAGGCAGTTCTGGGAATTGATTTATCAGGCAGCCGACCAGGGAATCACCATATTTGTCACTACCCATTATATGGATGAAGCGGAATATTGTAACCGGATATCTATCATGGTGGACGGTCAGATTAAAGCTCTTGATACACCTGCCCGTCTGAAGCAACAATTCGGTGCAGAAACGATGGATGATGTTTTTCAGCAATTAGCCCGCGGTGCGGTGCGCAAAGCAGATTGATTATGAGACAGTTTATAGCTTTTGTAAAGAAGGAATTTTATCATATTTTCCGTGACCGGCGAACCATGCTGATTTTGTTGGGGATGCCGGTTGTACAAATTATACTATTCGGTTTTGCCATCAGTACAGAGGTGAAAAATGTCCGGTTGGCGGTACTCGATCCTTCTAATGATGTGGTGACACGAAAGATTATTGATCGTTTGGACGCCAGTGAATATTTCACTGTTACCACGCGTTTTCATTCGCCCCAGGAAATGGAAGCTGCTTTTCTGAAGAATAAGGTTGATATGGCTATTGTTTTTAGCGAACGTTTTATAGATGATCTCTATACGGGTGATGCTCGTGTGCAGCTGGTAGTAGATGCGACAGATCCGAATATGTCGACTTCGCAGGTTAATTATGCGACGGGAATTGTTTCTATGGTAGGTCAGGAAATGATGCCGCCCAATATGTCGGCTGCCCGTTTAACGTCGGATATAAAACTGTTGTATAACCCGCAAATGAAGAGTGCTTATAACTTTGTTCCGGGGGTAATGGGGTTGATCCTGATGCTGATTTGCGCTATGATGACCTCGATTTCCATCGTTCGTGAAAAAGAGACGGGGACCATGGAGGTATTACTGGTTTCGCCTGTGAAGCCACTATTTATTATTTTGGCAAAGGCTGTGCCTTATTTTGTGTTGTCGTTTGTCAATCTGATAACAATTCTTTTACTTTCGGTCTTTGTGCTGGATGTTCCGGTAGTAGGAAGTTTGTTCTGGTTGATAACCGTCTCTTTGTTGTTTATCTTCGTATCCTTGGCGTTGGGCTTATTGATTTCATCAGTCACGCGTACACAGGTTGCGGCCATGCTGGTTTCCGGTTTGATGTTGATGATGCCCACGATGCTTTTATCGGGGATGATTTTCCCTATTGAGAGTATGCCGTTGATACTTCAATGGATCTCGGATATACTTCCGGCACGTTGGTATATTCAGGCTGTGCGAAAGTTGATGATTGAAGGAGTGCCTGTTGTATTGGTATATAAGGAGATTGGTATCTTATTATTGATGGCGACGGTACTTATTACGGTTAGTATCAAGAAATTCAAGTATAGATTGGAGTAGATAAGAATAATATGTAAATGTGCCAATTGGCTGTGTTATACTACATGGTATTGACATATAAACATATCAGCAAATTGAAGAATTATTTATGATAAAGTTCCTGATAGAAAAAGAGTTTAAACAATTGCTTCGCAATTCGTTTCTTCCGAAATTGATTCTTGTATTTCCATGTATGATTATGCTATTGATGCCTTGGGCGGTAAATCTGGAAATCAAGAATATACAGCTGAATATTGTGGATAATGACCATTCGGCTATTTCGCAACGTTTAGTGAATAAGATTGCTGCCTCCACTTACTTTCGTTTGGTAGAAGTACCGGCCTCGTATGAAGAAGGTCTTCGAAACATTGAAATTGGAACGGCTGATATTGTGATGGAAATTCCAAGGCATTTGGAACGGGATTGGATGAATGGAGAGGATGCTCATGTATTGATAGCAGCCAATGCCGTGAATGGAACGAAAGGTGGTCTGGGCAGTTCTTATTTGTCTTCTATCATTAATGATTATGCAGCCGAACTACGTTCGGAACATCCCGAAGCAGCTACCGTTTCCGGTGCTTTCCCTTCCATACAGGTTGATACGCAGGGATTGTTTAATCCGAATCTGAACTATAAGCTCTATATGATTCCGGCATTGATGGTCATGTTGTTGACTTTGATTTGTGGTTTCCTGCCTGCGTTGAATGTGGTTAGCGAGAAGGAAGTGGGGACAATAGAACAAATCAATGTGACTCCGGTTCCGAAGTTTGTTTTTATTTTGGCAAAGCTCCTGCCTTATTGGCTGATTGGTTTTCTGGTGCTGACGGTGTGTTTCATATTAGCCTGGTTAATTTATGGCATAGTACCTGTCGGGCATTTTCTGTTGATTTACTTTTTCGCGGTTCTTTTTGTTCTGGTGATGTCCGGCTTCGGACTGGTCATTTCCAACTATTCAGCAACGATGCAGCAATCAATGTTTGTTATGTGGTTCTGTTTGTTGGTGGTGATTTTGATGAGCGGTTTGTTTACCCCCATTAGCAGCATGCCGGAATGGGCACAAATAATAACGATATTCAATCCTTTGAAGTATTTTATGGAGGTGATGCGAATGATATATCTGAAGGGGAGTGGTTTCTTTGATTTGCTGCCGCAGTTCGGAATATTGTTGCTTTTTGCAGTCGTGTTTAATAGTTGGGCGGTAATTAGCTATCGGAAGAACAACTGAAGATAATAAGGGGTCAGTCCGAAAACCCTGTGGGTATGTTATGTTAATAAGGCGGCATTGCCTGCAAAGACAATAAAAAAACAGCTCGTTTCCCTTTAAGGGAGAGAGCTGTTTTTGATCCTTTTCATCACCGTCTCCGGTGAATAGTAAGTGGTTACTGTATTACTTTATTTCAATTTGTCTATTTGGCTTCTTTACTTCTTCTTCAGAGAGTTTCGGAAGTTCGATATTTAGAACGCCATGTTCTACAGATGCAGCAATTTTCTCTTTGTCTACATTATCCGGTAGAATCATTGTTTGCTGGAACTTAGAGTATGAGAATTCGCGACGCAGATAGCGACCGTCTTTCTTTTCCTCCTTGTTTTCTGTCTTCTTCTCCATGCTGATAACGAGGTTATTATCTTCATCAATGCGAACATTGAAATCATCCTTCGTCATACCCGGAGCAGCCAATTCCACTTTGTATTCTTTTTCTGTTTCCAAAACATTAATTGCAGGTGCAGTAGCATTTGCTTTTACCATCCAATCGTTATCAAAGAAATCATTAAAGATACTTGGTAACCAACTTTGAGTTCTTCTAACAGGCATCATAATTTTAGTCTCCTATCTTTAAGTTAAACATTCAGTTAATTATTCTTGAACTTCGGTATTTTCACTTCTGATGGTACCGGTTGTCCCAGTTTCCATCGTCTGCTCTCGAACCGTTGTTCGCTTCCATAAGTGCAAACCTTATGCCAAGTGATTTTTGAGACTAAAATTGTCTATTTGTCATTATAATAATGCCAATTTTGCAATAATGATGACAAAATGTATTCTATTTTTATTTATTTTATATAAGATAGATATTAATTTGATAATATGTCTATTTCTTCTCGATTAGTTTGAATCTCATTCTTAGTGTTTGCCTTTCTTCGTCATAATCATAACTAATGATTTTGAAGGTACCCACTTCAGAAGTATTGGACACATGCAATCCGATGCAGGCGCAGGCATCATAATCTCCAATGCGGACAATGCGAAGAGTTTCGCTAGCATCGGCAGGTAGTTTGCTTAAATCTACGATGTCTTTGGCCTGTTCATGTGTCATATACTCAACAGTCACAGGTAGGTTCTGACTGATTGCCTCGTTCACTTTATTTTCAATAGACTGGATTTGTTCCGCTGTCGGACATGACGAAAGTATATAGTCACATTTGCTCTTTTTCCTTTCGATGTGGGCATTGCGAGAACGTGGGCAGCCAAAGGTTTTCACCATGGTGGCATTGAGTAAATGCTCTGCTGTATGCATAGGAGGGTATTCCTGCTTGTTGTGATCGTTGAGTTGAATTTGTTGTTCCATTGGATTTAGTTATTTGAATTGATTGTTTCTATTTTACGAGATCCTATACGTATAGATATAAAAAAAGGAGCAACGCCTTGCTCCAACCTTTGTTAACCTTAAATCTAATACTATGAAAAACACATTGCAAAGGTACGGACTTCTGTGATATTTGCAAATAATCCAAGAAAAAATGTATGTTATATAACATAGATTAAGAAAATGCATTCCTGTCTTAACGGTTATTCGGAATTTTACTGTCTATGTACAGAGATTTTTTTATCTTTGCGTCCAATATCTATTACTAATACCTAATATAAATATGGATAAAAGAAGAATGTACCAATGGTTACTGTTGGCAATTATTTGTTTAAGCTTCTCAATGGGAGAGAGCTATGCACAGAAAAAGGATTTTGCAAATTTAGCTCGTTATTCAAAACAAAATGCTGCGCTTCCGCAAGCGACAAAAAAAGATAAACGGGTTGTTTTTATGGGAAATTCCATCACTGAAGGTTGGGTAAGGACTCATCCGGACTTCTTCAAGATAAATGGATATATTGGTCGCGGAATCAGTGGGCAGACTTCCTATCAATTCTTGTTGCGTTTTCGGGAAGATGTGATTAATCTTTCTCCTGCTTTAGTGGTGATTAATGCCGGAACAAATGATGTCGCCGAAAATACACAAACTTATAATGAAGATTATACATTTGGAAATATCATCTCCATGGTCGAATTGGCTAAAGCGAATAAAATTAAAGTTATTCTGACTTCCGTACTTCCTGCCGCTGCATTCAAGTGGAGAATGGAAATTAAAGATGCTCCTCAGAAGATTAAATCTTTAAATGATCGGATAGAGGCTTATGCAAAAGCAAATAAAATTCCGTATGTGGATTATTATCAAGCATTGGTGGTTAATGAAAACCAGGCCTTGAATCCTCAATATACAAAAGACGGAGTACATCCGAACAGTGAAGGATATGATATCATGGAACCGTTGATAAAGAAAGCGATTGATAAGGCACTTTGAATACGAAGATAACGTATAGACATAAAAAAAGGAGCAACGCCTTGCTCCAACCTTTGTTAACCTTAAATCTAATACTATGAAAAACACGATGCAAAGATACGGACTTCCGGCAACTTTGCAAATTATCAGCCATTGATAAGTGTTTTTATAACTCTAATTAACGGAATGGATGACGTGATATAGGTTTGTTAAGATTTTCTATGCTTGACAATCAAATTTGTAGTAGAAGAGAAGTAGGGAAATCTATCCCCATTTCTCTTTCATTAAGTCTTCCAATTTTAATAATTCGTCACGGTATTGGGCAGCTTCAATAAATTCAAGCTTTTTGGCTGCTTCCTGCATTAGTTTGCGCGTACGTTCGATACTCTTTTCCATTTGTGCTTTACTCATATACTGTACTACCGGATCTGCCGCAATGTTCGGAGTTGTCGGTTCAATATAGGCTTGTTTTTCTTTCAGCAATTCATTTGTTTCCGAATTAGCGTTGCCGAATACATCCAAGTTTCTCGCTTTCTTGATCTGCTGTGGAGTAATGCCGTTTGCCTCATTGTATGCCAACTGTTTCTCTCGTCGACGATTGGTCTCGTCGATGGTCAGTCTCATGCTGTCCGTAATTTTATCGGCATACATGATTACTTTTCCGTTCACATTACGCGCTGCACGTCCGGCTGTCTGCGTCAACGAACGATGGGAACGAAGGAAGCCTTCCTTGTCTGCATCAAGGATAGCTACAAGAGATACTTCCGGCAAATCGAGACCTTCACGTAGCAGATTGACCCCGATCAGCACATCGTAAATTCCCTGTCGGAGGTCATCCATGATTTTTACACGTTCGAGAGTATCAACGTCGCTATGAATATAATTACACCTTATATTATTGTTGAGGAGATATTCAGTTAGCTCCTCCGCCATACGCTTGGTAAGAGTAGTGACAAGAACACGCTCTTCTTTCTCAATACGCAGTTGAATTTCTTCCATCAGATCATCGATCTGGTTCAAGCTCGGGCGTACTTCAATAATCGGGTCCAACAGTCCGGTAGGACGGATTACCTGTTCTACTACAATCCCTTCGGATTGGATGAGTTCATAGTCTGCCGGTGTAGCGCTGACATAGATCACTTGCTTCGCCATTTCCTGAAATTCTTCAAATTTCAACGGTCGGTTATCCATGGCGGCAGGTAGGCGGAAACCATACTCCACAAGATTGATTTTACGTGCCCTGTCGCCTCCGTACATTGCACGGATCTGAGGAACACTGACATGGCTTTCGTCAATGACAATCAGAAAATCGTCCGGAAAGAAATCCAGCAGACAATAAGGGCGGGTACCTGCAGCACGACCGTCGAAATAGCGGGAATAATTCTCAATGCCGGAGCAATGTCCCAATTCCCGAATCATTTCCATATCGTATGTGACACGCTCGTATAGTCTTTTCGCTTCATATTCTTTGCCGATAGACTCAAAGAAAGCGACCTGTTTGGTCAAGTCATCTTCTATCTCATGAATAGCTCGGAGGGTTGCCTCCTTAGTAGTCATGAACAAATTGGCGGGATAAATCTTATAAGCCTCGAAGGGGGCGACAGTGACTCCGCTGACTGGGTCTACCTCCTCTATGCCATCAATCTCGTCTCCCCAAAATGTGACGCGCAACAGGTTGTCCGTATATGCCAGATAAATATCCACAGTATCTCCTTTGACGCGGAAATTACCACGATTAAGGTCGATATCGTTGCGGACATACAGACTGTCTACCAGGCGGTGGAGGAAAACATTGCGGTCAATCATGCGTCCCCGTTCTATTTCAATCACATTTTTATAAAAGTCCGAAGGGTTTCCCATCCCATAGATACAGGAAACGGAAGAGACCACTACTACGTCTTTTCGTCCGGAGAGTAGGGCGGAAGTTGCGGCGAGACGGAGCTTGTCTATCTCGTCATTGATGGCAAGATCCTTTTCTATATAAGTATCGCTGCTAGGCAAATAGGCTTCCGGCTGGTAATAATCGTAGTATGAAACGTAATATTCCACCGCATTATTCGGAAAGAATCCCTTAAACTCTCCATATAATTGGGCGGCCAGCGTCTTATTATGGCTCAAAATCAATGTCGGCTTATTGATATTAGCGATTACATTGGCAATGGTAAATGTTTTTCCCGATCCTGTGACCCCCAATAAAGTCTGTGCGGGAACTCCTTGAAGTACCCCTTCAGTCAGTTGTGCGATTGCTTCCGGCTGGTCTCCGGTAGGTTTATAAGCTGATGTTAGTTCAAAATTCATAGTTAATTCTAAAATTGGAACAATATTCGGCAAAATAATCGAGATTACAAATCATTTTTCCAAATAAATCCTTTACTTTGCAACAAAATAATTGAAAATTGAGAATTGAAAATTAAAAAGTATTGCAGAAGCAGATAATTCCCTTTCATTCTCGATTCTCTATTTTTTAATTTTAATAATGAAAAGCATGATTTGGAATGAGAGCATTGAGTGTATGGATCGTGAGAGTCTTCGTAAGATTCAAAGCATACGACTCAAGAAAATTGTAGATTACGTTTATCACAACACACCCTTCTATCGGAAGAAGATGCAGGAAATGGGAGTCACTCCCGATGATATCAATAGCATTGATGATATTGTGAAACTGCCGTTTACCACGAAACATGATTTAAGAGATAATTATCCGTTCGGGCTTTGTGCTGTACCGATGAGTCAGATTGTACGTATCCATGCTTCATCCGGTACGACGGGGAAACCGACGGTTGTCGGCTATACTCGTAAGGATTTGTCTTCATGGGCGGAATGTATTTCTCGTGCCTTTACCGCATACGGGGCAGGCCGATCGGACATTTTTCAAGTATCATACGGATATGGACTTTTCACAGGCGGACTGGGGGCACATGCCGGAGCCGAAAATATCGGAGCTTCTGTGATTCCAATGTCTAGCGGTAACACTGAAAAGCAGATAACGTTGATGCATGACTTCGGTTCGACAGTACTTTGTTGCACGCCTTCTTATGCACTGTATCTGGCTGATGCGATTAAGGATTCGGGGTATCCACGTGAGGAGTTTAAGCTGAAAGTCGGTGCTTTCGGTGCAGAACCTTGGACGGAAAATATGCGCCATGAGATTGAAGAAAAGTTGGGCATTAAGGCATACGATATTTATGGATTGAGTGAAATTGCCGGACCGGGTGTGGGTTACGAGTGTGAATGCCAGCATGGAACCCACTTGAATGAAGACCATTACTTCCCCGAAATTATTGATCCGAATACATTACAGTCGGTAGAACCCGGTCAAACAGGCGAACTGGTGTTTACTCACCTTACAAAGGAAGGTATGCCGCTGCTCCGTTATCGTACGCGCGACCTTACCGCTCTACATTATGACAAATGTTCCTGTGGACGTACATTGGTACGCATGGATCGTATCTTGGGACGCAGTGATGATATGTTGATTATTCGTGGTGTCAATGTATTCCCGACACAAATAGAATCCGTTATTCTTGAAATGGCGGAATTTGAACCGCATTATCTGCTGATAGTGGGACGCGAGAATAATACCGATACGATGGAACTTCAAGTAGAAGTACGGTCGGAATTCTATTCTGATGAAATCAATAAGATGTTGGCTCTGAAGAAGAAATTGGGTGCGCGTCTGCAGAGTGTACTCGGATTGGGAGTCAATGTGAAGCTGGTAGAACCGCGTAGCATTGAACGCAGTGTGGGTAAAGCGAAACGGGTGATTGATAACAGAAAACTTTAAAACTTAAAATTAATACTCTACGATTATGGTAGCAAAACAACTTTCTATCTTTTTGGAAAACAAGTCAGGTCGTTTGACGGAAGTGACTGAAGTGCTGGCGAAAGAAGATATCAATCTTTCTGCTTTGTGCATCGCTGAAAATGCTGATTTCGGTATTTTGCGCGGAATTGTGTCCGATCCGGATAGAGCATATAAAGCTTTGAAGGATAATCATTTTGCAGTAAATGTGACCGATGTGGTCGGAATCAGTTGTCCTAATGTGCCGGGAGCTTTGGCAACTGTATTGGGATATTTGTCCGCTGAAGGGGTGTTTATCGAATATATGTACTCGTTTGCCAATAATAATGTGGCCAATGTAGTGATTCGTCCTAGCAATCTGGATAAATGTATTGAGGTGTTGAAAGAAAAGAAAGTTGATCTGCTGGCGGCTAGCGATTTGTATAAACTTTAATTGTCTTTTTCTCCCCATTTGTCGATGTTTAACGCCTTTTATGTATTAAAAAACATAGATTAATTGCTAAATTCCCTGCGAATAAGTAACTTTGCGCAATATTTTAAAATAGGATGAAGAAAAATATCATTATAACTTTGCTTGCGGCAGCTACTCTCACTTCATGTGGGGAGTATAATAAATTGCTGAAAAGCACCGATTACGAATACAAGTACGAAGCCGCTAAAAACTATTTTGCAAAAGGACAGTATAACCGTTCGGCTACTTTGTTGAACGAATTGATTACTATTCTTAAAGGAACGGATAAAGCGGAAGAATCTTTGTATATGTTGGGCATGAGTTATTATAATCAAAAAGATTATCAGACTGCGGCTCAGACTTTTATCACCTATTTTAATACATATCCCCGTGGAACTTTTACTGAATTGGCACGTTTCCATGCAGGTAAAGCATTATTTTTGGATACTCCGGAGCCACGTTTGGATCAGTCAAGTACTTATCAGGCTATCCAACAATTGCAGATGTTCATGGAATATTTCCCGAACAGTAGTAAAAAGCAAGAGGCACAGGATATGATTTTTGCTTTGCAGGATAAGTTGGTGTTGAAAGAGCTTTATTCAGCCAAATTATATTATAACTTGGGTAATTATTTGGGTAACAACTATGAGTCTTGTGTAATCACGGCTCAAAATGCACTGAAGGATTATCCTTATACTGATTATCGCGAAGAACTTTCCATCTTGATTCTGCGTGCAAGGTATGAGATGGCTATTTATAGCGTGGAAGATAAGAAAATGGATCGGTATCGTGAGACAATCGATGAATATTATGCTTTTAAGAATGAGTTTCCGGAAAGCAAATATCTGAAAGAGGCTGAGAAAATTTTCAATGAATCACAGAAAGTAATTAAAGACTAAATTTAAATAGATTTATGGACTACAAAAAGACGAATGCTCCTACTACAACGGTAACCCGTGACATGATGGAACTCTGCTCCGATACAGGGAATGTTTATGAAACAGTTGCCATTATTGGTAAGCGTGCTAATCAGATTAGTGTGGAAATCAAGAACGATCTTTCTAAGAAATTGGCAGAGTTTGCTTCTTATACTGACAACATGGAAGAAGTGTTTGAAAATAGAGAGCAAATCGAGATTTCTCGTTATTATGAGAAGTTGCCGAAACCGGACCTGATTGCTACGCAAGAATACATCGAAGGGAAAATATATTATAGAAATCCGGCTAAAGAGAAGGAAAAACTTCAGTAATTTATTTTCTGACGAAAGAATTGATAGTCAAGTAGTAAGTGGGATGACAATCCCTGCTCCTTATTGCTTGGCTATTATTGTTTAACTCAACTACTATTTATACTATTTATGATTCAAAGAATTCAAACAGTTTATTTACTGATTGTTACAGGTTTGCTGATTACAGCAATGTGCTTGCCGATGGGGTATTTTACTGATACGATGGGAGAGCACTCTTTTAAAGCTCTAGGAATAGAACTAAACGGTGCTTACGAGTCTACATGGGGCTTATTCTGCATCTTATTGCTTAGTACTATTGTTGCCGTAGCTACAATTTTCTTATATAAGAATCGTATGTTGCAGATACGTATGACGATTTTCAACAGCTTATTGCTGGTAGGCTATTACATTGCTTTTCTTGCTTTCTATTTTGCATTGAAAAATGATGCGAATATGTTTCGGGTGGGGTGGGCTTTGTGTTTGCCGCTTGTTTCCATTATTTTGAATATATTGGCTGTTCGTGCTATCGGACGTGATGAAGTGATGGTAAAGGCTGCGGATAGATTAAGATAAAATTTTCCCTATACTCTCTGAGTAATTCGTTAATAATATGATAGATAAAAAGCATAGCTTTATAGGAGTTAAAGCTATGCTTTTTGCTATCTAAAGCTGCGCTTTAGCATCTTTAAAACGATGCTTTGCAGATGTGGAAATTCTTTTTGCGTAGGAGGGGGGTTATTTCTTCAAATCGAATAAATAAGTGAGTTTTATTGAAATTGTTCCATGCGCTGCACGGGCAAAATAATCCTTTTTGGTTGTCTTGTAGAAATCGGATAAGGCAAAATAATAACGTCCTTCCACTATAAAACTACCGGCTTTTTTCGTTCTAAGCTCTACACCACCGCCTCCGGTAATGCCATAATCAAATTTATTCTGAATCTTAGTACCATATACCGCTTTTTGGGTATCATTGAGTTTATTCATATCGACTCCTTCAATCTTCTCTGATTCTCCAATGAGAAATCCTATTTGCGGTCCGGCATGGATGAAAAATTGTAAGCCTCTCTCATTACCAAATGCTAGATGTGCAAGGAAAGGAATATCAATGTAGCTCATTTTACGAGTGTAAATTTGAGTGGGGTCTTCTACCATATCTCCATTTTCTCCTGGAATCTCAAATAATTGATCCCAACCTCGTTGTGAGAAGTTCAGTTCGACCTGTGCCCCACAAATCATGGCAAAATACTTTTCAGAAATATAACGGGCTGTCAATCCTCCGGTTATTCCCATCAGGCTGTTCTGTTTGATGGTAGGAGTGAAGGATACACTATTTAAGTTGACACCTCCGTTGATACCTACAGAAAAATTGCTTCGTGCCTCTCCGATCTGAGCAGTGGCGGAGAGAGTGAATCCTGTTAGCAGAAGGCCTGCGATCAAAAATGGTTTTATCTTTATCATTTTCCGTATTATTCGAAGTCAAGTTTTACTAATTCAAAGTTTTTAGTGAAACGAATGAAGAACACTTTCTTATTAATAAATCCTCCCCAATTGTTCACACGTTGGAATTTGAAGCCGGTTTGAATAGGAGTCAGATTCATTTTAGACAGATTATTTTCAAGTTCCGAGCCATAACGTGACAATCCTTTCAAGAAAAAGAATCCGGTGTCAAAACCGAGCATTGCATAATTGGGATACTTGCTGCTTAGGTCTTTACTGTACCATTTATGGTAAGCGTTGGTAAACTGCACGGCAGCTGGGAATAGTGTGTTCGTATAAAACGAAGAATAGAAATACACGTCCAGCTCAAAGAAGCTTTCCAAATGATCTCTCGTGTAAGTCTGCCATTCCGGATAGCCGAACAAATGGATGTTCTGTCCTGCATTATCTCTGACTAACAGCGTCAATTGCGGGAGTACTTTAATAAGCAATACATTTTTTCCTGAGGTAGGAATAAAGATGTTCTCCTTATCATTGCGGAGCGCTGCTTTCAACGTTTCTTTTGTTGCATTCTCGTTGACCGTTTGCATGGAGATGCCCTTATTCTTTAGCTCTTGTTTCAAGCCACTGATAAATTCAGCCTTTTCTTTGTCGGCACTGATAGGCTCGATAAAGATAACATGCGCATTGGGAAATTGACGTGTGAAATGCTCGTAAACTTCTGAATATAAATAAGATTGTGGCGTATTGATCTGATAAACAGCCGGATTATTGAATACCTCTTCACCCTTTTGAGAGAAAGGAATCACTAGACGTATATCATTCTTTTTTGCGAAATCAGACAGTGGCTTGATTTGCTTCTGATGCATCGGGCCAAAAATAACATCCATCTTCTTCATCTCATTCTTTGAAAGAATCGCATTCAAGGTAGAAACCTCTTTTCCACTGTCATATACATATAAATCCAAAGAAGTACCTGTACGTTTCAGACTATCCACTGCCATAAGAAAACCTTCGTAGTATTCCACCATACGTTTGTCTTCCTGGAAAGGCAGTATCAATGCGGCTTTAATGGTCGACATCTTCTTGGGAGTCTCCTTACTTTCGCGGAAAAGTTCGCTGTTACTTGGAGGGATAGCATATGGATCTTCTTTCTGGGTGGGTTGCGTGGTTGTTGCCACCGGGTAGGGGATACAAAGAAGTTGTCCTTTTTTCATCCCTTTTTTAAGTTCGGGATTAGCGGCAATCAGTTCCTCTTCACTGATTCCGTATTCGCGGCTTACGCTAAAGATTGTTTCTTTGCGTTTTACTTTATGCATTTCTTTGCATCTGGGAACCACAGGACCTTGAATATTACTTTGCTCAGTCGGTTTTTGGGCGGTAACGACCTGTTCCTTCTCCTTTTGCGGGATAAGAATTACCTGTCCGATACGGAAATTCTCAGCGCTCAATCCCGGATTCGCTTCACATATATCCTTAGCAGATATATTGTACATTGTTGTCAGTTTATACAGTGTCTCTCCGGCTTGAATTGTATGGAATGTTTCTCCTTTCTGGCTTTCTTTTCCTTTGGGAATTTTAATGGTTTGTCCGGCATAAATTTTCTCGTCACAACCGGGATTCAAATGGATAATATCCGATGTTGTGACATTGTACATCTTGGATATAGAATATAAACTTTGTCCTTTTTCGATGGTATGCAAGAAATAGGATTGATTCTCCTGTGCATAACTGACGGCGTATGAAACGCTTATAAAAAGCAGAAATAAGAATATTCGGTTTATCGGTTTCATCAAATTATAACTATTGGTTTTTGAAATCAAGGAACAAAGGTACGAATAATGCCCTATATCTTCATAAGATTTGAGTTAAGAAAATAATATTGTGCTTTTTTAGGAGCATATTTCGGGCGGAAACATTAATTTTGCAGCATTTATGAAGGATATGAATATGCAGGAAACAGAATATATTAATGTGTACGGTGCGCGCGTGCACAATTTGAAGGATATTGACGCTGAGATTCCCCGTAACAGTCTGACTGTCATCACCGGATTGAGCGGCAGTGGGAAATCTTCTTTAGCTTTCGATACGATTTTTGCAGAAGGGCAGCGCCGCTATATTGAGACCTTTTCAGCGTATGCCCGCAATTTTCTGGGTAATTTGGAGCGTCCGGATGTCGACAAAATCACAGGTCTGAGCCCGGTGATTTCCATTGAACAGAAAACGACGAACAAGAATCCCCGTTCTACGGTGGGTACGACGACTGAGATCTATGACTACCTCCGTCTGCTATATGCCCGTGCCGGAGTAGCTTATTCGTATTTGTCCGGTGAGGAAATGGTGAAATACACCGAAGAACAGATTCTGGAATTGATCCTGAAAGATTATAAAGGAAAGAAGATCTATTTGCTCGCCCCGTTGGTTCGTGCACGTAAAGGACATTATAGGGAACTGTTCGAGCAGGTGCGAAAAAAAGGATATTTATATGTCCGGGTAGATGGTGAAGTGCGTGAAGTAACGCATGGAATGAAGCTCGACCGTTATAAGAATCACGATGTGGAAGTGGTGATTGATAAACTGGTGGTGACCGAAAAAGACGACCGGCGGCTGAAACAAAGTGTGGCGACTGCTATGCGTCAGGGAGACGGCTTGATGATGATTTTAGATGCCCAGTCGGAAAGTATCCGTCATTATAGTAAACGTCTTATGTGTCCTGTGACAGGACTTTCTTATCGCGAACCTGCTCCGCATAACTTTTCATTCAACTCCCCGCAGGGAGCATGCCCGAAATGTAAAGGGCTGGGCGTTGTCAATCAGATTGATGTGGATAAGGTGATTCCCGACCGTGAACTATCCATTTATGAGGGGGCAATCGCACCTCTGGGAAAATATAAAAATGCCATGATTTTCTGGCAAATCAGTGCTTTGCTGGAAAAGTACGATGCGTCATTAAAAACTCCGGTCAAGGAATTGCCGGATGATGCCATCGAAGAAGTTCTCTATGGTTCTGATGAACGGATTAAGATCAAAAGCTCGTTGATTGGTACTTCCTCTGACTATTTTGTTACCTATGAAGGTGTTGTGAAGTACATCCAGATGTTGCAGGAGAAAGACGCTTCCGCAACAGCGCAGAAATGGGCGGAGCAATTTGCTAAAACCACTGTTTGCCCCGAATGTAAGGGAGCCCGTTTGAATAAGGAGGCATTGCATTTCCGTATCCATGATAAGAATATCAATGAGCTGGCGAATATGGATATCAACGAGTTGTACGACTGGTTGATGAAGGTGGATGAATTTCTTTCCGACAAGCAGAAAAAGATATCAGTGGAGATTTTGAAAGAAATCCGTACACGTTTGAAGTTCCTGTTAGATGTAGGGTTGGACTATCTTGCCTTAAACCGTAGTTCCGTTAGTCTGTCCGGAGGAGAAAGCCAGCGCATCCGTTTGGCCACTCAGATCGGTTCGCAGTTGGTGAATGTGTTGTATATTCTCGACGAGCCGAGTATCGGTCTGCATCAGCGTGATAATTTGCGCCTTATCAATTCTTTGAAAGAACTTCGGGACATCGGTAATTCCGTGATCGTGGTAGAGCATGATAAGGATATGATGCTTGCTGCCGATTATGTCATTGATATGGGGCCGAAGGCCGGTCGTCTTGGTGGGGAAGTGGTTTTTGCAGGCACTCCACAAGAGATGCTGAAAACCAGTACAATGACTTCGCAATACTTGAACGGACAGATGAAGATAGAAGTTCCAGCCAAACGCAGAAAAGGAAACGGAAAGTCTATCTTGTTGAAAGGAGCGAAAGGAAATAACCTGAAAAATGTAGATGTGGAGTTCCCGTTAGGCAAATTGATTTGCGTAACAGGAGTATCGGGAAGTGGAAAATCCACCTTGATTAATGAAACCTTGCAACCGATTCTTTCACAGAAATTCTACCGTTCTTTGCAAGATCCTTTGGAGTACGATTCTATTGAAGGGCTGGAATATATAGATAAGGTGGTGGATGTTGACCAGTCCCCGTTGGGACGTACTCCTCGTTCCAACCCGGCTACTTACACAGGTGTATTTTCGGACATTCGTAATTTGTTCGTTGGATTGCCGGAAGCTAAGATTCGTGGTTACAAGCCGGGACGTTTCTCCTTCAATGTAGCGGGCGGGCGTTGCGAAGCGTGTTCGGGAAACGGTTATAAGACGATTGAAATGAACTTCCTTCCGGATGTATATGTGCCCTGTGAAGTATGTCATGGCAAACGTTACAACCGCGAAACGTTGGAAGTCCGTTTTAAGGGGAAATCCATTGCCGATGTGCTGGATATGACAATCAATCGTGCTGTGGAATTCTTTGAAAATGTTCCGCAGATTCTCAATAAAATTAAAGTTCTGCAAGATGTCGGATTGGGCTATATTAAGTTAGGTCAATCTTCTACCACTCTTTCCGGTGGCGAGAGCCAGCGTGTGAAACTGGCTACGGAACTGTCGAAGAGAGATACGGGCAAAACACTTTATATTTTGGATGAGCCGACTACCGGACTTCATTTTGAGGATATACGGGTGCTGATGGGAGTATTGAACAAACTAGTCGATAAAGGTAATACAGTTATCGTTATCGAGCATAATCTGGACGTTATAAAAATGGCGGATTATATCATCGATATGGGTCCGGAAGGTGGTAAAGGCGGGGGAGAACTCCTTAGTTGCGGGACACCCGAAGAAGTTGCGAAGAGTTCTAAAGGATATACACCTAGGTTTCTTCGCGAAGAATTAGGACTTTGATTTTGCAAAGAATGGTGACCTTGATGATCTGAATAATAAATGCCAATTTATAGAAGATGAGAATCAATAAAACAAATGCTGCCCGCTTGTTGGATAAAGCAAAGATAATATATGAGTTAATCCCATACGAAGTAGACGAGAATGATTTAAGTGCCGTGCATGTGGCAGCCAGTTTGGGTGAGAATATTGAACAAGTATTCAAGACGCTTGTTTTGCACGGTGATAAGAACGGATATTTTGTATGTGTTATTCCGGGAGAGCACGAAGTCGATTTGAAATTGGCGGCTAAGGCTTCCGGCAATAAGAAATGCGACCTGATACCTATGAAAGAGCTATTGCCGCTTACCGGATATATTCGTGGCGGTTGTTCCCCTATTGGTATGAAGAAGCATTTTCCGACCTATATTCATGAGACTTGCCGGAAATTCCCGTATATTTATGTAAGTGCCGGCACAAGAGGGCTTCAAATAAAAATAGCTCCGGACGATTTGATTCGTGAATCCGGAGCGGAAACTTGTCGTTTGTTTGAAGACTAGTTTTACAAATTATTTGTGCAAAAACTCAGGAAAAAGTATATATTTGCAAGAAATATTTATTTAATTCAATCAATTATTAATTCTAAAAACTTATATCTATGTTCAGTAAACACCCTAAAGGTCTGATTGCTGCGGCTTTAGCTAATATGGGAGAGCGTTTTGGCTTCTATATTATGATGGCGATTTTGACGTTATTTATTTCAGCGAAATTCGGATTGTCCGAGACGACTACCGGATACATCTATTCCGCATTTTACGCATCCATTTATATTTTAGCTTTAGCGGGAGGTGTTATTGCTGATAAGACGAAAAATTTCAAAGGCACTATTTTGGTGGGATTAATACTGATGGCTGTCGGTTATTTGATTATTGCCATTCCTACTCCTACTCCGGTTCCTAATATGGCTCTTTATTTGGGGCTGACTTGTTTCGGACTTTTAGTGATTGCTTTTGGTAACGGCTTGTTTAAAGGAAACCTGCAAGCTCTGGTAGGTCAGATGTATGATGATCCTAAATATTCCAATCTTCGTGATGCCGGTTTCCAGATATTTTATATGTTTATTAATATCGGTGCTGTTTTTGCACCGTTTATTGCTATCGGTGTGCGTAACTGGTGGTTGAAAGTGAATAACTTTGATTATGATGCCACTTTGCCGGAGTTATGTCATCAATATTTGGAAAAAGGAAAAGATATGGCTCCACAGGCTATGGAAAATCTGACTACGTTAGCTAACAGTGTTGTCTTGGATAAAACTCATGTAACAGATATGGGCGTATTTGTAAATAATTACCTTGATGTATTTAATCGCGGTTTCCAATATGCCTTTATGGCTGCTATCGGTGCTATGATTATTTCGTTGATTATTTATATGGCAAATAAGAAGCGCTTCCCGGATCCGGCAACGAAAGCAAAAACAGATAAAGGAGCGACAATGGTGAATAAAGAAGAAATTCGGATGAGTGCTACTGAAATAAGACAGCGTATCTATGCCCTGTTTGCTGTATTCGGTGTTGTTATTTTCTTCTGGTTATCTTTCCATCAGAATGGTTATTCTTTGACCTATTTTGCCCGTGACTATGTGGATTTAAGTGTGATTAATATCGACTTAGGTTTTACGCAGATCAAGGGAGCTGAAATATTCCAGAGCGTTAATCCATTCTTCGTTGTATTCCTGACCCCATTTATTATGTGGATGTTCGGCTCAATGAAAAAGAATGGTAAGGAACCTTCTACCCCGATGAAGATTGCCATCGGTATGGGTATTGCCGCATTAGCGTATGTATTCTTGATGGTATTCTCCTTTACATTGCCTTCGAAAGAGGTGTTGGGTACTATGAGTGCTGCTGAAATCAATGCTATCCGTGTTACTCCATGGATTATGATCGGCCTGTATTTCATTCTTACGGTTGCCGAACTGTTCATCTCTCCTCTGGGATTATCATTTGTATCTAAAGTAGCCCCTCCTCATTTGCAAGGATTGATGCAAGGTTGCTGGTTGGCTGCGACAGCTGTGGGTAACTCGCTGTTGTTTATCGGTGGTATTCTTTATACAACTGTTCCTATTTGGGCTTGTTGGTTGGTATTTGTAGGAGCAACAGGTGCTTCCATGATTGTAATGCTTTCAATGGTAAAATGGCTGGAGCGTGTAGCGAAATAAAATCTTGCCATTAACTAAATAAACAAAATGCCCCGGAACAAGTATCATAAATGTTCCGGGGCATTTTTGTATATCAAATATCCAGTCCCATAATATAATCATTCATATAATACCCGTTACCAATCGGGAAATCACCTTCTCGCAACTTTCTCATTCCCATGTGCTCGTAAAACTGCAAAGCCTTATTATTACGATTTACATTGAGCTCCATCAAACAAGGCTCCGGGTGTATTTCTTTGATACACTTGATTGCCTCCTTGAATAAAAAACTGCCGCAATGCGTGCCCTGAAAACGTGGGAGGACATATATCTTCTGAAGATGGAATACATCTTTCTCCTGTTGTTGAATGGAAACGTATCCGCATGGTTCATTCTCCTTATAAGCAATGGAGTACACATGTCCTTCTTCCTCCATTTGTTTACGCACATTGGAAGGAGCATACATCCAGTCCATCATATAATCCAGTTGTTCGGGAGATAAAATTTCCTTGTAGGTGGCGGGGAATACCTCCTTTGCCATCTTATGAATAAGCTCGCAATCGGCTACTGTTGCTTTTCGAATTGTAAACATATCTATTATTTAATGGGCACAAATATAGCCATTATTTCTTTTTATAATAAGGTGGAGAGTCTCTAATGTTTTAATTATTATTAATTTATAGTACTTTGTAATGCAAGGTACTAAAGTAATGCATATATTTGTGTATCTAAAAGAAGTGAATAATGAAAGTAGACAATGTAAAATCACAGATGAGGAAAGGTATGCTTGAATATTGCATCATGCTTTTGCTACACAAGGAACCCTCTTATGCTTCTGATATCATTCAAAAATTGAAAGAAGCCCAACTGATCGTGGTGGAAGGCACTTTGTATCCATTGCTTACCCGTCTGAAAAATGACGACCTGTTAAGTTATGAATGGGTAGAATCTACCCAAGGACCTCCCCGCAAATACTATAAATTGACCGAACAGGGAGAAGTCTTTTTGGGAGAACTTGAAATTTCCTGGAAAGAACTCAATGAAACAGTGAATCATATTGCCAATAGATAATCCGAAAAAGAAGAAATAAAAATGAAAAAGACATTGACCATAAATTTAGGAGGAATTGTCTATCATATAGATGATGATGCCTACCGATTGTTAGACAATTATCTGTCTAACCTCAAACATTACTTTCGTAAACAGGAGGGTGCGGAAGAGATCGTAAACGATATTGAAATGCGTATTGCCGAACTGTTTGCCGAGAAAGTAACTGAAGGGAAACAGGTCATCACAGTTTCGGATGTAGAAGAAATTATCGCCCGTGTCGGCAAACCGGAAGACTTTGGAATTGCTGATGAGGATATGGACTCACAGAAAAGAACGGAACAAACATCGTCCGCTAATCAAGGCAGTACGCAAACCGCTGCTCAACGCCGCTGGTTTCGTGATCCGGATAATAAATTGTTGGGAGGCGTAGCGGCAGGATTGGCAGCTTACTTCGGTTGGGATATCACATTAGTGCGTATATTGATGATTATCCTGCTATTTGTACCTTATTGCCCGATGATTATACTTTATATTATCGGATGGATCGTTATTCCGGAAGCCCGTACTGCCGCGGAAAAATTGAGTATGCGTGGAGAAGCAGTGACCATTGAGAATATTGGCAAAACAGTGACAGACGGTTTCGAACGCGTAGCGGACGGAGTCAACAACTATATGAATTCCGGCAAACCTCGTACCTTTCTTCAAAAGATAGGCGATGTATTTGTTTCCATTGCTGCTGTTCTCTTTAAAATATTTCTGGTAGCTCTTGTTATTCTTTGCTGCCCTGTCTTGTTCGTACTGGCCGTTGTACTGGTAGTATTGGTGTTTGCAGCAATTGCCGTGGTAGTTAGCGGAGGAGCACTGCTTTACGAGATGCTGCCTGCCATCGACTGGATGCCGGTTGCTTCCGTATCTCCAATGATGACACTGCTAGGTACGATTGCCGGAGTTGCTCTCATCGGTATTCCGTTAGGAGCTTTCTTGTATACTATCTTGCGGCAATTATTCCATTGGTCACCGATGGGAACAGGCTTGAAATGGTCGCTATTGATTCTATGGATATTGGGTGCAGTCATAATGATTATTAATCTTTCAGCTCTTGGCTGGCAACTGCCTTTGTACGGCTTGCACTGCTCTTAACGAAGTCTCATTCTATTAAAAAAAAGGATAATATTTATTCTTTTATAAGTAAATGTACCCCGATAGTGTGTCCGGGGTACATTTTTTGTTTACTCTAATTCATCGTAAATCGAGAAATTTTTAGTAAGTTTGTAAATACGTATTCAGGAAATAAAAATGGGTGAACATATATGTTTTAGGAGAAACGAACGTTTAGCGACAGTCAACCCTTATTGGAGAGGAAATCCGATGGTGCGCGGGCGTTTTTTTAATCGGCAGCATCGCTTCCGTCCGGGGATGGGGAGTGTACTGAAATGGCGTCTTTCGCCCAATCCTCAACGCAAGGAGAAGAAGACGGTGAAATGGGATCCGAAAGTTTGTTACCTCCGTTCATTGGATGCGGTGGTAGGAGATTCCCTGATATGGCTCGGACATAATTCTTTCTTTCTGCAATTAGCAGGTAAACGAATCATGTTCGATCCTGTGTTCGGCAGTATTCCTTTTGTGAAGAGACAGAGCGAGTTTCCTGCTAATCCTGACATATTTACAGGGATTGATTATCTACTTGTCAGCCATGACCATTTCGATCATCTGGACAAGAAGAGTATAGCACGCCTATTGAAGAATAACCCGCAAATGAAACTCTTTTCTGGATTGGGAACCGGTGAACTGATTCAGGGATGGTTTCCTGAAATGAAGGTGATTGAAGCCGGATGGTATCAACAAATGGAAGATGAGGGATTGAAGATTACTTTTCTACCGGCACAACACTGGAGCAAACGTTCCGTACGCGATGGCGGCCAGCGATTGTGGGGAGCCTTCATGCTGCAAGGAGATGGAATCTCCCTTTATTACAGTGGTGACACAGGTTATTCCAGCCACTTTCGTGAAATCCCCGGTCTGTTCGGAGCACCTGATTACGCTTTGTTGGGTATCGGGGCATATAAACCTCGCTGGTTTATGCGTCCCAATCATATATCGCCTCACGAGTCTTTGACTGCTGCCGAAGAAATGCATGCAGGACTTACTATCCCCATGCATTATGGCACATTCGATTTGTCTGACGAGCCTTTGCATGATCCCCCGAAAGTCTTTGCAACAGAGGCAAAGAAACGGAAGATCTCTGTGGAAATTCCTTATTTGGGAGAGATCGTGAAATTGAAGAAACAGAAATAAGAATACTTAGATACGAATAAAGAGATGAAGAAATTAGAAGTAAAAGACCTGAAAGAAAACTTTTTCGAAGCAATCGGAAAAGAGTGGATGCTCGTAACGGCGGGAACAAAAGAGAAGTTTAACACCATGACAGCAAGTTGGGGTGGCATTGGCTGGTTGTGGAATAAACCGGTTGCTTTCGTTTTTATCCGTCCCGAACGGTATACATACGAGTTTGTGGAGGAGAACGATCACCTGACACTTTCTTTCTTAGGAGAAGAAAATAAGAAGATTCACGCTGTTTGTGGTTCCAAGTCGGGACGTAATATAGATAAAGTAAAAGAAACCGGATTGAAACCTGTATTTACAGAAAAAGGTAATGTCCTGTTCGAGCAGGCACGTTTGAGCCTGGAATGTAAGAAACTTTATGCTGACGCTATCAAACCGGAATGTTTTCTGGATAAGGAATCATTGGAAAAGTGGTACGGTGGTGCTCATGGCGGTTTCCATAAGATGTATATTGTAGAAATTGAAAATATTTATTCGGAGTAAATTTAGCGAACTTTTTTATAATTTTAGCCGATTTTGATGAATGCAATGGAGAAGCCCCTGAACTCAAAAGATTGAGAACAGGGGCTTCTTTTAGTTTACTATGTTTATTCTACTATGTAATTAACGTAAAATTTTATTTGGACGGCGCTTTCTTTACCCATTTATCCAGCCATTCAAAGAATGTGCGCTGCCATAACACTCCATTCTGTGGCTTCAATACCCAGTGGTTTTCATCCGGATAAATCAGCAACTCTGCAGGAACACCACGCATCACGGCAGCATCAAAAGCAGCCATTGCCTGATTAGCCAGAATACGGTAGTCTTTTTCTCCATGAATACAGAGAATAGGAGTATCCCATTTCTCTACGAATAGGTGAGGAGAGTTGGCAAACGTACGCTGTGCCACCGGATTCTGTTTTTCCCAGTATGCGCCTCCCATATCCCAGTTGGCAAACCATTTTTCTTCAGTTTCCAGATACTGCATTTCCATGTTGAAGATACCATCATGAGCAATGAACGCTTTGAACCGTTTGTCGTGATGTCCGGCCAACCAATATACAGAGAATCCTCCGAAGCTGGCACCTACGCATCCCAGACGATCTTTGTCCACATACGGCTCTTTTGCCATTTCATCGATAGCAGTGAAGTAATCCTTCATACACTGGCCACCGTAATTGCCACTAATCTGTTCGTTCCATTCCACACCGAATCCCGGCAAACCGCGACGGTTCGGAGCAACGATGATATAATCATTAGCTGCCATAATCTGGAAGTTCCAGCGATAAGACCAGAACTGGCTTACCGGGCTCTGCGGACCTCCTTCACAGAACAGCAAAGTCGGATATTTCTTGTTCGGATCAAACTGTGGAGGATAAATCACCCATGTCAACATCTGTTTACCATCTGTTGTTTTCATCCAGCGACCTTCCACTTTACCCATTTCTAGCTGGTCATAGATTTGTTTGTTCTCCTGTGTCAGTTGAGTGGTAGAACCATCCAGTGCCACAGTGTAAATCTCATCACCCATACTCATTGAATGACGTTTCGCAATCAGCTTATCTCCGAAAAGAGCTACCCCTTCGTAATCATACATCCCTGAAGTAATAGCCTTTACCGAATCATTTGCCAGGTCAAGCGCATAAATTTGTGATTCTCCATGCCATACACCTGTGAAATAGATCACTTTAGCATCTGCTCCCCAGACAAAAGCATCTACATTCGATTCGAACGCTTTGCTCACAAAACGCTTCTCGCCGGTTTCCAGGTTCATGATGAACAGACGGTTCAGATCAGCTTCGTATCCGTCACGTTCCATGCTCTGCCAGGCAATATACTTCCCATCTGGTGAATATTGCGGATTGGTGTCGTATCCTTTGTTCTCTTCCGTTATATTCTCCGTTTTCTTCGTGTTCAGGTCATAAATATAAATGTCCGAATTCGTAGAGATTGCATATTCCAGTCCGGTTTTTTTACGACAAGTATAGGCCACCTTATCCGAAGTCGTATTCCAGGCAAGTTGTTCGATACCCCCCCAAGGTCTCATCGGACTTTCATACGGTTCGCCGTCCAAAATGTCTATGACATTGGAAATACTGTTTCCATCAAAATCTGCAATGAACGGATGCGGTGCCATCGTGACCCATTCATCCCAATGCTTGTACATCAGGTCGGTAACGATGATACCCGTAGCTTTAGGTAAATCCGGATACTTATCTACTGTGCTGTCTTTAGTCTTTACTTGTGAGATAAACAAAAGCTTTTTGCCATCCGGTGAGATGGAAAATCCCTCGATATCTCCGTCGTAGTTAGTCAGTTGTCTGCGTTCGCTACCATCCGGATTCATCTCATAAAGCTGGCTACTACCGCTGTCATTGCTTAGGAATGCTAGTTTGCTGCCCCCTTTTATCCAAGTCACCTCATTCTCTTGATAAGGAGTGTGGGTAATTTGTAGGTTATCGCTTCCATCTGCATTCATTACAAATACTTCGCGGTTACTCTTGTTCTCCGGCACACTGTAATACGCTACCGTATACGCGATCTTCTTTCCGTCGGGCGATACAGCGAATCCGCCAATACGTCCCATAGCCCAAAGTGCTTCGGGAGTCATGCGCTTCCCTTCGATCTTGATATCCGATTTCTCGATAAGCACCTGATCCGTTTTGCCTGCGTCTTTGGTTCCTCCGCAGGCAGCTAACAACATTGCTGCCGACATCATAAATAAATTAGCTTGTCTCATATATTTTATAAAATGTTTATTTTCTTGCGAAGATAGTGAAAAAAGAATTTAGATTTTCTTTTTCTGCCAGTTTCCTTTCTTCATGTATTGATAACAGAAGAGCAGGATGAAAGTACCATACACGCTTTCCGTTGTCCAAGAAAAAGCGACATCCATTTTCAGATAGAGAATGAAGTACGTGGCATAGGCTACATAAATTGCCAATACGCAAAGCTCCATAGCCAATGCAGTCCGCGTATTTCCCGTACCGGATACCGATTGGAAATAGACATTGGCGGGTACTAACACCAGATAAGCGGAGCACAACACCCATAATGAAGGTACAGAGGCAGCCCTTAGATCCGGCATATCCGTGTAAATACTCAGAATCAGGTCGGGAAACAGACAGAAGAAAATCAATATCGGCAATACGAATACGTATCCGATACGGATATGTTGTCTGACGGTCCCTCGAACACAATCTTGTTCGCCCGCCCCGATGAGGTTGCTGACCAGCGAACCGCAGGTGGTGGCAAAAGCCATTGCAATCATAAACGGTATTCCTGATACGTTGCGGATAATATTGGCGATAGCCAGTGAGCGTTCTCCCAGATGTTCTACGAACAGGAAGAACATGAACCAGGTGGACAAAGAAACAAAATTCTGAATCATCGTCCACACCGAAACATTGAGAATCCGCTTCAATGTCTTTCTCTGGAATTTGGGTAATATATTCAATGCATATTTCTTGCAGTCAATCCGCTTCCAGGTATAAATGATAAAGAAAATCACCGATACCATTTCCGCCAATGAAGAACCGATAGCGGCACCGGCAATTCCCAGTTGCGGGAAACCGAACTTACCGAAAATCAGGATATAGTTGAATACCACATTCGAAAGCACCATAACAATGGAGTTCAGAGTCAGTGTCTTTGTTTGTGTCGTACCAACAAAGAATGCACGGAACATCACCATGACAAACGAGAAAAAGAAACCATATACACGCCAATGGATATAACTTTCGGCTGCATCATAAATATGTGGTGACGAAATGATATTCCTTAGAATATGTGGTGAAAATACGATGGACAGCGTGAATAGAATGACGGCAACAGCCAGCAGGAAATAGATTCCCTGATAGAAGATCGGTCCTATTTCCTTGTAGTTTCCTTCTCCGTTACGGCGGGCAATTAATATCTGCGCACCGATACTGAATCCGAATGCCATCATGAAAATAGCCAGATAATATACACCGGCAATGGCGGACGCGCCCAGTTCAATTTCCCCGACACGTCCCAGAAAAGCAGTGTCCGTCATACCGATCATTTGCTCCATGATCAGACTGATGAGGATAGGGTAGGCTATTGTCCAAATTTGTTTATAAGTATATTTTGTTTTCATCTTATTTCATTTTTAGAGAAAGAAAGCCGGGCAACCCAAGTAGGATGTCCGGCTCTTTCAGAATATAATAGGATTTTCTTCCTTATTTCTTATTCTGTCTTTGCTGCTGCAATAACTCTTGTTGTTTTTGCATTGCCTCCAGGCGGGCAGCAA
Organism: Bacteroides sp. NSJ-39; assembly: GCF_014287315.1. Taxonomy (NCBI): domain Bacteria; kingdom Pseudomonadati; phylum Bacteroidota; class Bacteroidia; order Bacteroidales; family Bacteroidaceae; genus Bacteroides; species Bacteroides sp. NSJ-39. The sequence continues at coordinate 237,695 of NZ_JACOOB010000005.1, forward strand.
ATCCGGTCTTTTTCATTTGTTTCGGGTCTTTCTTTTTCGCTTCCAGGATAGCCAGCAATTTTGTTTCGTCAGTCGTTTTGCGAAGCAAAATCATGGTACCTACGCTAATCAAGGTCGACACGAAGTAGTAGTAGTTCAAACCTGACGGATAATCGTTCAAGACAAACAGGAACATAATCGGCATCAGATACATCATCCATTTCATAGCCGCCATTTGCGGTTGCGCTCCATTATCCTGCATAGACATTGTGTACTTCGTATTCAGAATATTAGTCACAGTCATCAGCAAGCAGAACAAACTGAGGTGGTTGCCCAAGAACGGGATATGGAACGGGAATGTAATGAATGCATCGTATGTAGAAAGGTCGTCAGCCCATAAGAAGCTCTGTTGGCGTAGTTCGATAGCACTCGGCACGAACATAAACAAAGCCATCAGGATAGGAAACTGCAACAACATCGGCAGACAGCCGCCCATCGGGCTTACCCCGTACTGGCTGTAAAGGCCCATCACCTCCTGTTGCTTCTTCATCGCATCCTCCTGCTTCGGATATTTCTTGTTGATTTCGTCGATTTTTGGTTTCAGTACACGCATCTTGGCAGATGACATATAGGTCTTCCACGTAGCCGGATAAACCACAACCTTCACCATGATGGTCAGAATCAACAACACGATACCCATGCTCAAGCCCCAGCCCGACAGCCAGTCGAATACGTTAATCGTGATAAACTGATTGATCCAGCGGATTAACGGCCAACCCAAGTATACCAGTCTGTTCAATTCCCATTTTTCGTCACGTCCCTTATCCAATGCTTTCAACGTTTTGAAGTGGTTCGGACCAAAATAGAAATACATCTCTGTCGGTTCTTTACCCGATGGATCGAAGAAAGTATTCATTTCAGCAGAATAATCTTTGATATATCCGCTTCCCTGTTGCTCCATTCTTGATTTCACGGAAACCTTGTCGAAGTCCTGCTCGGCAATGAATACCGATGAAAAGAACTGGTTCTTGAAAGCTACCCAGTCAATGCGGTTTTCCAATGTCTTGCTGTCGTCTTTGGCTGCCGACAGATTATCCACATCATCTCCTTTGATCTTATAAGTAAGCTCTGCCAAGCGGTTTTCGTAAGTGAATCCTTTTTCCAGTTGGCGGGCACGCTGTGACCAATCGATATCCACATAATTGGTATTTGCCAATTTGTCTGTCATACCTGTCGCCTTGATTTCAAAGTTCATCAGATAGCTGTCCGGTTTCAACGTGTAGATAAAGTCGATATAACTTGCGCTATCTGCCGCCAGACGCATGACCACACTGCTATCCGTCTTGTTTGCCACTTCAAAGAAATAATCCTTTGTCTGGATAGCTCCTTCCTTATTATAGAAGTTGAAATTCATCGATGCATCGTCACCGTCAAACAGTACAACCGGTGTCTTCTTGTCCTGTGCCATGTAATCCTTCAGCATGGCTGAATAGACACGTCCGCCTTTGGTTGTGAAAGTGATTTCCGCTACATTGTTTTGGATACTGACTTTAGAGTCTGTTCCCTGCAATGCATTGAAAAACAGGGAGGATGAATCGGCAGCAGATGCCGCCTCTTTCTTGCTGTTAGCCAGTGCTGCCTCCGTTTTTGCTTTCAGTGCCTCTTCCTGCTGTTGTACAAGAGCGATAGAATCGTAGTATCTTTTTTGCGCAGCTATCTGCTCCTCACTGGGACGGCTCAGAAAGCTGAATCCTACTAACAATATACCTATTAAAACGAGACCTGTGATGGTATTTTTATCCATTCTTATTTTAATTACAAATTACTAATTACTTTTCGTTTTCGATAGCCGCTTTCACAAACGCCACGAACAACGGGTGCGGGTTCAGTACCGTGCTTCCATATTCCGGATGGAACTGCGTACCTACGAACCATTTCAATGTCGGAATTTCTACGATTTCCACCAGATCCGATTCGGGATTGATACCTACACATTTCATACCGGCAGCTTCGTACTGTTCCTTGTAGTCATTATTGAACTCGTAACGGTGACGGTGGCGTTCCTGAATATGTTCCTCTCCGTATGCCTGATATGCTTTAGAGCCTTTCTGCAATACACACTCGTAAGCACCCAAACGCATGGTTCCGCCCATATTGGTGATCGCTTTCTGCTCTTCCATGATATCAATCACGTTGTGCGGAGTCTTCTCATCCATTTCGCGTGAGTTGGCGTCTGTATATCCCAATACGTTGCGGGCAAATTCGATGGCGATACATTGCATCCCCAGACAGATTCCGAAAGTCGGAATATCATGTGTACGTGTATATTTGATAGCTACAAACTTACCGTCAATACCCCGTTGGCCGAATCCCGGTCCGATCATGACACCCGCCATACCTTTCAAGGCTTCACCCACATTCTCGTCCGTCAGCTTTTCGCTGTTTACGAAATGTACTTCCACTTTGCGGTCGTTGTAAGTACCGGCCTGCGACAATGCTTCACGAATAGATTTGTAAGCATCCTGCAAATCATATTTTCCGACCAATGCGATGTTGATAGGCTCTTTGGTCTCAGCTGCGTGGCGGCGTTCCAAGAATTTACGCCATGGACCGAGCCCCGGAGTTTCTCCTACCGGCAGTCCCATTTTTTCGAGAATGGTGCTATCCAAGCCTTGTGCCTGCATCAGGATAGGAACCTCGTAGATTGTTTCTGCGTCGATAGATTGCACTACGGCTTTATCATCCACATTACAGAATTGTGCCACTTTCTTGCGCAGTCCGTCACTTAGCGGATGTTCGGCACGCAGTACCAGTACATCCGGCTGGATACCCACACTTTGGAGCTCCTTTACAGAATGTTGCGTCGGTTTTGTTTTCAACTCTCCGGCGGCAGCAAGGTAAGGAACATAAGTCAGGTGCACGCAAAGAGCATTCTTACCGAGTTCCCACTTCAACTGACGGATACTTTCGAGGTAGGGGAGTGACTCGATATCGCCTACCGTACCACCGATCTCGGTGATGACAAAATCGAATTTGTATTTGTTACCGAGCAGTTTCACATTCCGTTTGATTTCATCCGTGATATGCGGAATCACCTGAATCGTTTTACCCAGATAGTCTCCACGACGCTCTTTGTCGATGACGCTTTTGTAGATGCGTCCTGTAGTAATGTTGTTCGCCTTAGTCGTTTGTATGCCCAGAAATCTTTCATAATGTCCCAGGTCGAGATCGGCTTCGTGTCCGTCTACCGTTACATAGCATTCTCCGTGCTCGTATGGATTCAGTGTTCCCGGGTCGATGTTGATGTACGGGTCAAACTTTTGAATGGTTACATTATAACCTCTTGCTTGCAGCAACTTACCGATGGAAGATGAAATGATACCTTTTCCTAATGAAGAGGCAACACCACCGGTGACGAAAATATACTTTGTTTCTCCCACAGCTATAACTGTTTTTAAAATTGTTTACTTAGTAGTATTCTTATGAACTTAAAAAGCGCAAAATTATAAAAAAAAGAGGAAGAATGCAGACTTTCGTCTCTACAATTTTATTAAAAAATGCAATTTTGAAAGAATCCTATGATTTCTGAACAAAATAATGTAGCTTTGCAGCCTAAACCATAAACAAATATGATGAGAGTTACTACTTTATATTCAGTTTTTATCCTGTTGTTATTTTCGTTATCGCTTTCTGCACAGGAAAATGCCGGCAATTCTTCACTTCCCAAATCTTCAACGGTAGTGGCTAAGGCCAAAGTCGTAAAAGCAGATACACTTTCGGCAGAACTCCAGAAATATTTAATGTTAAAACTCAACATGTCCGGTCCGACACCCAAATTGGATACCGTTTCTTATTTATATAATAAGTATATAGCCCAATTGGATTATCTGAATGATCCGTCTGTACCGCCGCGCTATATTCCGTCGGATCCCGACTATTTTCGTCTGTTTACTCCTTTGGCATATTACTATGCCCCGATGGAGCAGTATTCAAGACTGGGATGGAAACCTGTGCAGCCGGACACTACCCCCAAACTGACATCGGAACTTTTACCATACGACACATTGGTGTTTACCAAAACCCGACGTGCCAATACATTAGTCAATAACGCTTTGATGGATCTTTATCTGCAACATCCGAATTTGGTTGTTACTACGGAAGACCGTATCATGAGTCGGGATGTTTTCCGGCATGATGTGAAACCGAAGATTTCCCCCAAAGCGAATGTGATTCATCTGTTTCAACGTGAAGATATGAATGATAATGTAGGAAAGGCCGATATCAAGATCAGCCGTCCCAACTGGTGGGTTGTAGGAGGTAACGGTTCATTACAGATCAGTCAGAACCATCTTTCGGACAACTGGTATAAGGGAGGGGAGAGTAACTTCTCCGGATTAGCTACTTTTCTGATCTTCGCAAACTATAATGACAATGAGAAAGTGCTGTTTGAAAACCAGCTTGAAGCGAAAGCGGGTATGACTTCCACTCCATCGGACGAATACCATAAATATCTTTTCACAACCGACCAACTTCGCGTCTATAACAAGCTGGGATTGAGAGCTTTTAAGAATTGGTATTATACGATCTCCTCTGAGTTCAAAACCCAGTTTTTCAATGGATACAAGGCTAACAGCGAAGATCTGGTTTCAGCTTTCATGTCTCCGGCCGATTTGGCGGTCAGTATTGGTATGGACTATAAGCTGAACAAAAAGAAATTCAATCTTTCTGTCTTCATGGCGCCATTGACTTATAACCTACGTTATATTGACAACTCGGAAGTGGATGAAACGAAATTTGGTCTGGATAAAGGCAAATGCTCCAAGAATGACTTCGGTTCACAGTTGCAGTCTACGTTTAACTGGAATATCATCTCTGCCGTATCATTGGAATCCCGTCTCAACTATCTGACCAACTATCATTGGGCACGTGTGGAATGGGAAAACACGTTCAACTTCGTTCTTAACCGTTATCTCTCTACCAAACTTTATATTCACACCCGTTTTGACGATAGCTCCAAACCCACTGAAGGTGACAGTTATTTCCAGTTAAAGGAACTGCTCAGCTTCGGTATTAACTACAAGTGGTAGCCTTCATTTGTGAAAAAAAACATCTTTTTATTATTTTGTCTGATATATAATATTTATATTTGCGCAAAATTTCGTTGCTTCATTTAAGAAGTAGCAAGAAATATGGGGTAAATATAAATGATCATTAGCAAAAATGACGATCAAAATCTTCTGCCAACAACTGTGATTGGCAGAAGCGTAGCGCGCTCAAAACGCTGGCTAGTGGCGGTTGTACGCATATATCACGAGAAAAAAACGAGTGAGCGGCTAACGAAAATGGGGATTGAAAATTTCCTTCCTATTCAACAAGAGGTTCATAAATGGAGTGATCGTCGTAAAGTGGTAGATCGCGTTTTACTTCCGATGATGATTTTTGTCCATGTCGACCCTCAAGAACAAAAAGAGGTGTTGACGCTGTCCGCTATCAGCCGCTATATGGTACTGCGTGGGGAAAGTACTCCGGCTGTTATTCCTGACCAACAAATGTTGCGATTCAAATTTATGCTCGATTATTCGGATGAAACGATCAGTATGAGCACATCGCCGTTGGCACCGGGAGAAAAGGTACGGGTGATAAAAGGACCTTTGGCAGGTTTGGAAGGAGAGTTGGTAAATGTGGACGGCAAGTCTAAAGTTGCTGTCCGGTTAACTATGTTGGGGTGTGCATGTGTGGATATACCGGTGGGATGTGTAGAGCCGGTATCAGAATAATCAAAAAAAATATTTTCATGAAAAAATTTCTAGCAAACTCTTTGCTACTCTTGTGTTTTGCAGGAGGGCTGACTTCCTGTGTCTCATCTAAAAAAATGCTTTATTTGCAGGGTGCAAATTCGTTAGACCCAAGTTCACAGAAAGTACTTGATGATTATGAATTGCATATCAAGCCGGACGACCAGCTTTATATTACGATTAATAGTAAGACACCGGAATTGTTGACACCTTTTGCCAATAGCCAGGTGTTGGGTTCATCCACCACTAGTGGAGCTTCACAGGAACTTCAAGGGCTTCTGGTAGATAAGAATGGTGATATTGAAGTACCTGTTTTGGGAAAAATACATGTAGCCGGTCTTACTCGTTTGGAATTGGCAGGGGTAATCAAGAATAAGTTGATAGAAGGTGAGTATATCAAAGACCCGACGGTAGAAGTCCGTTTTAAGGGAGCGAAGATTTTGCTTTTGGGAGAAGTCAACAGTCCCGGTGTAAAAGAACTTCCTAGCGATCGGGTGACCATCCTGGATGCGATAGGGCTAGGCGGTGATTTGCCGCCAACAGCGAAACGGAATAATATACAAGTGATCCGGGAAGAAAACGGAGAGCGTAAGAGCTATACGGTAGATTTGACTTCCAGTGAAGACATTTTTAATTCTCCGGTCTATTATATGCAACAAAATGACGTGGTTTATGTAGAACCCAATAAATCAATTAATGTGAAGGGAAGTTCTGCACTGACTTACTTGTCTGCCGGTGGTAGTGTTATAGCAGTATTGGCTTCCGTACTGTCATTAATCTTTGTTCTTGCGAAATAAAATGGAATATATTCAGGAAAATAACAATGAAAAAACGACCAGAGAAAGTGGTTTTAATATCACTTTACGGGATGTTGTAGAGTTGATAATAGCCAATTGGTATTGGTTTGCCATTTCTGTAATTGTCTGTGTGAGTGCTGCTTACTTGTATACCCGTACACTGGTCCCTGTCTATCAGCGTCAGGCCGTCATGTTAGTGAAGACCGGTGGAAAAACAGCTAATTCGGATATATCCGCCATGCTGGAACTTCAGGGAGGAGTAACAGGGAGCGGGGTTGAAAATGAAATGTATATCCTTCGCTCGCATCAATTGGTACGTGAGGTAGTCAATCGCCTGCATTTGGATGTATCGTATGAGGAAGACGGCTTTTTTCGTAATACTTCCTTGTTTGCAGAATCTCCGGTTGAAGTGACTTTTTTTGATCCTTATCACTCTTTTGTTTCAATGAATGTCACTCCGCTGGATGTAAAGAACTACGCGATTTCCAATTTTGTCGTAGGAGGAAAGAAGCTCTCAATAAATGGTAATCATGCCTATGGAGACACGTTGCAGACAGAAGCGGGACGAATGGTTGTCAATCTGAAACCTGAGAACCTCTCTACATACATAGGTAAGCCTGTCTTAGTAAAACGTATGAGTCCGGAAGCGGCTACGGCTATTTATAAAGGAGGTATTTCTACTTCTTTGGCAGGTAAAGGCACTACGATGGTACAAATCACCTGTGTTGGCAATAATGTTTCACGTGCCGATGCGATATTGAGTGCTTTGATAAATGTGTATAACGAAACGATTATTGAAGATAAAAATCGTATAGCTGTAAATACGGCTAAATTCATAGACGAACGCATTGCGGTTATCGGCAAGGAACTGGGAGATGTAGAAGAAGAATTGACAGACTTTAAACAGCGCAATCGTATTATAGGTACAGAAGGCAACGGCTCTCAATATCTGGCTGAAAGCAGTCGTGTGAAAGGTGAAACCTTGCAGATGGAAACAGAATTATCTATAGCACAATCCATTAAGAGTTATTTGATGGATGTAACCCGCAACAATCAACTGATTCCTAATGTTTCCGGAGTGGGAGATGCAAGTGTGCAAAGTCAGATTACCGCTTACAATGAACTTATGCTTCAACGTAATCATCTGTTGGCTGAATCTGGAGAAAAAAATCCGGTTGTCCAGGCAGCTGATAAGAATTTGGCGGAGATGCGTACGGTAATCTCCGGTTCAATGGATAATTATATCAAAAATCTTCGTCTACGATTGGACAGGACACGTGCTGTGGAACATCAGATTAATACTGAGATTCAAGCGGTTCCCAAGCAGGAAAAGATGGCGTTGAGTATTATCCGTCAGCAATCCATTAAAGAGGCATTGTATACTTTCCTGTTGAATAAGCGTGAAGAAAACGCACTTCAGTTAGCTGTAACAGAGGCTAATATTCGGGTTGTAGAGTCTCCATTTGGTTCTAATGCGCCTATTGCCCCTCATTCTACAACTTTTTTGCTGGCTGCTTTAGCAGTGGGATTAGCTATTCCTTTGGGGATACAAGTGTTGTTGATGCTATGGAATACTTCCGTTCGGGGACGTAAGGATATAGAAGATTATACCACCATTCCGGTGTTGGGTGAGATTCCTTCCCGCAAGGAAGAAGTGGCAGATAATTCCATAGTAGTAGATGAACATAAGAACGATCTTATCTCTGAAGCTTTCCGCCTATTGCGCTCAAACATCAATTTTGTAGCAAAGGATGCCCGTGTGATTATGTTTACGTCTACCATGCCCGGTGAAGGAAAGTCTTTTGTGTCTCGGAACCTGGCGGTAGCATTGGCAATAGCCGGAAAGAAAGTGGTATTGGTAGATACTGATTTACGCAAACGGACTCAAGGTAAATTAGTGGGTGTCAAACATAAAGAAGGATTGAGTACTTATCTTTCCGGTTTACATGATAATATAGATAATATATTGGATAAGGGGCTGATTCATCCCGCTGTGGATATGCTTTTAGTTGGTCCTGTACCACCCAATCCTTCCGAACTTCTGATGAGCGATCGTTTGGAGAAACTGGTAGATGAGCTGAAGAAAAAATATGATTATATAATTTTGGATAATGTCCCTGCACAGGTGGTAGCGGACGCTACGATTGTAAACCGTGTAGCTGAATTGACTTTATATGTGGTTCGTGATGGAAAACTCGATCGTCGTTATCTTCCGGAATTGGAACGTTTGCATCAGGAAGGTAAATTCAAACATCTGTGCATTGTATTAAACGACAGCCATATTGAAAAGAAAAAGTATGGTTACGGCTATGGTTATAGCTACGGTTACGGATATGGCTATGGGGATGGCTACTATTCGGAGATGAATAAAAAAAATAAGAAATAAGGGGAACTTTTTATTGTTTTGGGTATGAAAGAAAAATTGAATGCTTTTATCCAGTATATAAGTAGAACTTACTTTAGTTACTGGATAATATGGGGAATTGATTTGTTCATTTCAGTGTTGTCCACTTGTTTCACTTATTGGTGGATACATTATAACGCTGAAGTGTCTTTGGATAGCCGGGCTATGATTCGGGTTGGAATTTTAGCCGCTATTGCGACTACGATAGCTTCCTATCTTTTCCATACTTATCGTAATACCATTCGTTATTCCCAGTTGCGTTGCTTATGGCCGTTGATCTGTTGTTCATCATTCAAATCGGTATGTATAGCGATTGCTATTTTCTTGTGGATTGAACCGTTCGGATTGTCTGCCAATCAGAGATTGATGTTTGTCTTGTTTGATGGAATGTTAACTTTGATTGCTTTGTCTACTTTCCGTATGTTGATGGTGATAGTCTACGAGGCGTTAATTGAATTGATGAATAAGGAGAATATGCGTATTCTTATTTATGGTACAGACGATAAAAGTGTAGCACTGAAGACCCGTTTACTACATAGTTCTCATTATAAGGTTATCGGATTCTATTGTTATGGAACTATTTACAAGCATCGTCGTTTGGCGGGATTCCCTATTTATTATTTCACCAATGAACAAGATTTCCTGCAGCTTATTCGTAAACGTTGTATTCAAGGTGTTTTATTTGCTCATAATGAGTCTACCCGTTTAGAGGAAACCCGTTTGCTCCAATATTGCAAGGATAATCATATCAAAACTTTGATAGCTCCTTCTATCAGCGAAGCGGATGAAAACGGTAACTTTCATCAATGGGTGCGCCCTGTCAAGATTGAAGACTTGTTGGGACGTCCGGAGATTAATATCAATATGAGCGAAGTTGCCAATGAATTCAGCGATAAAGTAGTAATGGTTACGGGAGCGGCTGGTAGTATTGGTAGCGAACTTTGTCGTCAATTGGCACATCTTGGAATCCGCAAACTGATTATGTTTGATTCGGCCGAGACCCCATTACACAATATTCGCTTGGAATGTGAACGCCGATTTCCACATCTTGATTTTGTTCCTGTGATAGGTGATGTACGTGTCATAGAGCGTTTACGTATGGTGTTTGATACCTATCATCCCCAAATTATTTTTCATGCAGCTGCTTATAAACACGTCCCGTTGATGGAGGAAAATCCATGTGAAGCTGTATTGGTTAATGTGACCGGTACCCGTCAGGTTGCGGATATGGCAGTTAAATATGGAGCGGAGAAGATGATTATGGTTTCCACAGACAAAGCTGTAAATCCTACAAATGTGATGGGGTGCTCCAAACGTTTGGCAGAAATCTATGTACAGAGCTTGAGCTATGCCATTAAAGAGGGTAAAGTGAAAGGATGTACTAAATTTATAACTACCCGCTTTGGAAATGTATTGGGTAGCAATGGCTCAGTTATTCCCCGTTTTAAAGAACAAATAGAAAATGGCGGTCCCGTTACAGTGACTCACCCTGATATCATACGCTATTTCATGACCATTCCGGAAGCATGTCGTCTGGTAATGGAGGCCGCTACTATGGGGGAAGGGTATGAGATCTTTGTTTTCGAAATGGGAAAACCGGTAAAAATTGTAGATTTGGCCGTTCGTATGATTGAATTGGCGGGATATAAGCCGAATGAAGATATTGAAATACAATTTACAGGACTACGACCGGGTGAAAAACTGTATGAAGAGGTCTTGAGTGATGAAGAAAATACTATTCCTACTCATCATAAGAAGATAAAGATTGCGAAAGTACGTCGGTATGAATATGGGGATATTGTGGAAACGTACGATGAATTCGAGAGATTATCCCGTTCAGTACAGATTTGGGATACGGTGAAGTTGATGAAGCGAATAGTTCCGGAGTTTATATCAAAAAATTCACGGTTTCAAGAATTAGATAGTTAGCGTCCTAAAATGACGTATTGCTAGATCACACTTGGGCTAACAAAATTGGACGCTAACAAGTAAATAAAGAAGATGGAAGTAATAAAGACCGATATAGAGGGTGTGGTAATCCTTGAACCAAAGGTGTTCAGGGATACTAGAGGGTATTTTTTTGAATCTTTTTCGCAACGGGAGTTTGATGAAAAGGTAAGAACTGTAAGTTTCGTACAGGATAACGAATCCATGAGTAGTTATGGTGTGATACGTGGTCTCCATTTCCAACGTCCTCCTTATACTCAAAGCAAACTTGTGCGTTGCGTGAAAGGTGCGGTACTTGACGTTGCGGTAGACATTCGCAAAGGTTCACCTACATACGGTAAACACGTTGCAGTGGAACTTACCGAGAATAATCATCGTCAGCTTTTTGTGCCGAGGGGATTTGCTCATGGTTTTTCTGTACTCTCAGAAACAGCTGTTTTCCAATATAAATGTGATAATTTTTATGCTCCGCAAGCCGATGGAGGAATCAGTGTCCTTGATGATAATTTAGGTATTGATTGGAAAATTCCTGTAGGTAAAGCTCTACTTTCTGAAAAAGACACTTTGCATAGTTGGCTGAAAGACTTCGATTCGCCGTTTTACATAAATGAACCTCTTTATTAAGCTTCAATAAGACATTTGAAATGAGAAATATAATAATCACTGGTGGTGCTGGTTTTATAGGTAGCCATGTAGTTCGTCTCTTTGTAAATAAGTATCCGGAATACAATATTATAAATCTTGATAAATTGACATATGCAGGCAATCTTGCTAACCTTAAGGATGTTGAGGATAAACCTAACTACAAATTTGTCAAGATGGATATTTGCGATTTTGATACGTTTTACAAATTAATGCAGGATGAACAGATTGACGGAATTATCCATCTTGCCGCTGAAAGCCATGTAGATCGCAGTATCAAAGATCCGTTCACCTTCGCCCGTACTAATGTGATGGGAACCCTTTCTTTGTTACAGGCTGCAAAACTTTATTGGGAGAGTCTGCCCGAAAAATATGAAGGCAAACGTTTCTACCACATCTCAACAGATGAGGTATATGGCGCATTGGAAATGACCAATCCTGAAGGTATAAATCCTCCATTCACGACAAAGGCTTCTAGTGGTAAGCACCACGAAGCATATGGTGAGGAGTTCTTCTTGGAGACAACCAAGTATACGCCTCATTCACCATATTCTGCTTCAAAAGCCAGTAGTGACCATTTCGTACGTGCTTTTCATGATACATACGGTATGCCTACTATTGTAACCAATTGTTCAAATAATTACGGTCCTTATCAGTTCCCAGAAAAATTGATTCCACTTTTTATTAACAATATTCGTTATCGTATACCACTGCCCGTTTATGGAAAGGGGGAGAATGTTCGTGATTGGCTCTACGTAGAAGATCATGCTCGTGCTATTGATACTATTTTCCATAACGGAAGAGTTGCTGAGACATACAACATTGGTGGCTTTAATGAGTGGAAGAACATTGATATTATCAAAGTGATTATTCAAGTCGTTGATCGTATGCTGGGAAGGGAAGAAGGTGAAGATATGAATCTTATCACCTACGTTACCGATCGTCTTGGGCATGATGCTCGGTATGCCATTGATTCTCGGAAACTTCAAGCCGAACTTGGTTGGGAGCCTAGCTTGCAATTCGAGGAAGGTATCGAGAAGACTGTTAAATGGTATATTGATAATGAGGGATGGTTAAATGATGTAACTTCTGGTGATTATCAGAAGTATTATGATAATATGTATGGTGATAAAACAATGGAGTAAGCAAGTACTGATAATGTTTGAATGAGAGGACTTGAATGTTGCAAGATATATCATCAAATAATAAACGTATAGCGAAGAATACCTTTCTGCTCTACTGCCGGATGCTCATACTTCTGGTGGTCGGATTGTTTACGTCTAGGGTCATATTGCAGGCTTTAGGGGTGGAGAACTATGGCATACAGTCTGTCATAGTGGGTTTCCTTGGCATATTTAGTTTCATTACGAGTTCAATGACAACGGCTATTGGCCGCTTCATTACAGTTGAATTAGGTAAGAACAACCTCTTTAGACTAAAACAAGTGTTCTCAACTTCCATCACCGTGCAGTTTTTGATGGGAATTCTGATACTTTTCCTAGTAGAGACATTTGGTTATTGGTTTCTTCAGACAAAGATGAATATACCGGCAGGGCGCGAAACGGCTGCCTTATGGTGTCTTCATTGTGCAGCTATCTCGTCTGCACTCACTTTGTTTACGACCCCGTTCCAATCATGTATAATAGCCCATGAGAAGATGGGAGCCTTTGCATATCTTAGTTTGTTTGAGGCTTTTATGAAACTTCTCATCTGCTATCTTGTTTTTGTGTCACCTGCAGACAAACTGATTACGTATGCTATACTCCTTGTTATGGTCAATTTCCTTAATATCTCGTTTTATATTATATATTCGCTGAGGAAATTTGAAGAGTGTACTTTTGTTTTCACTTTTGATAAGCAACTCTTCAAGGAAATCTGGAATTTTGCAGGATGGAATATGTTTGGCAATGGAGCCTGGATTTTGAATACCCAAGGCGTAAATATGCTACTTAATATCTATTTCGGAGTTATAGTAAATGCTTCCATAGGTATTGCAGCTCAGGTTAATAACATAATTTTGATGTTCGTCAACAACTTTATGACGGCGCTGGCCCCTCAGATAACGAAGTCTTATGCTGCAGATGATAAGGAGTATGCATTTTCTCTTGCCTGTAGAGGTTCTCGTTTCTCTTTCTACATAATGTATCTTTTGGGACTCCCATTGATGATTGAGGCTAAGCAGATACTTCAACTATGGTTAGGTACTCCACCAGAGCAATCGGATGCGTTCCTTGTTTGGATTATACTGTCCTCATTCACGACCACTATTGGCAATACCATGGTTACTCTACAGATGGCGCAGGGAAACATTAAACGATACCAAGCCATAATGACATCGTTTATATCACTTATTTTTCCATTTACATGGATTGCATACTATCTAGGGGGCGCACCAATATATACCTATTATATATCTTTTTTTATTTACTGGTGCTCAATTTTTCTTAGATTTCGACTTGTACACGCAAGTACGGGCATCTCGTCTCGGCAGTATCTTGTAGATGTCGTGTTTCGTTGTCACATCGTTGGTATTGTGTCTGCCCTAATGCCATTATTGATAGCACATATTATGCACTCTTCTTTTTTAAGACTGTTGATTGTATGTATTGTAAGTAGTGTATCTATTGTTCTGACGATTTATGCTATTGGGTTGGAGAAAAACGAAAAGACTATGATAATCTCTAAAGTTAGATCGACTTTTTATACATTAACGAATAACGATTGAACCGTTGGCCTCTGTACCTGAATACAGGCTTATAGCCATTGAAAAGTTTACAAGTTATTTAGTGGATTATTGGTAGTTAAAATTTACGTAAATATTGATGGATTAACATAAAAATCATGATTAGTAATAAACCTAACTGTTGTGTATAACTAGTTTATAAAAATGAAATTCAATGGGGTACTGTAAACAACGGGCATCCCTTAAATTGACTACTTACCAAATAAATTATGATACACATTGGACTTTGTGCTGACGAAAAGTTCTCAATTGCTCTTGGTGTCTGTATGACTTCTATCTTTGAATCAAATAAAGGTAGCGATGTTATGGTACATATATTGACCAAAGCTTTTCTTGAGAAAACAATAGAAAAGATTAATCGAACAATGGAAATTTATCACCAAGAAGTCAAGATATACCAGATAGATGATAGCTTATTTGATGGTTATCCTCTATCATCTACTTTTCCAAAATCGATATATTTTCGTTATCTTTTTCCAAGGATACTGCCTGTGGAAATTGATAAAATACTATATTTTGATTGTGATACGATTATTGTATCGGATTTATTATCGTTGTGGAGTACTGATATTTCTGACAAAGCCTTAGCTGCCATAGAAGATCAAAATGCAGATGATATAACAAATCGTAATCGAATTGAAATATTTGATGGTAAATACTTCAATTCGGGAGTTTTACTTATGAATTTAAACTATTGGCGTGTACATGATTGTTTTACGCAATTAGCTCATTTTATTATGGAGAATCCTGAGAAATGTTTATATCCAGACCAAGATGCTTTGAATGTTCTTTTTCATGAAAATTTTTTATGTCTTCCTTTCAAATATAATTTTCAGTTAACTTTAATAAAACCTTTTGAATGCTATAAATTAAACAAATCAAAATGGAATGATGTTGTTGATTCATTTTGTAATATGTCTATAATTCATTATGTTTCGCCTGCTAAACCATGGTATAAAGATACCGTATTGCCATTAACTAATATATGGAGGTACTATAAACAACTTAGTTTATGGAAAGATATGCCATATAAAAATAGAAACTCGTTAGGCCTGCATGTGAAAAATAACATTCGTATGTTGTTTGGTGGAAAAGACGCATTAAGATTAAGAGGACAGATTAATCCAGTGTTGGTGAAAAAATTGGCAGAGTACGAGAATTTGTATGATGGTCTTATTTCTAAAAAGAAGAATAACTTATTGTATATCAATTAATTTAATAGATGGTGGGAATTGTTGATAAATCGAAATGTTGTGGATGTTCTGCTTGTGTGCAGGTTTGTCCAAAGCAATGCATTTCCTTTAATGAAGATACAAAAGGATTCCTCTATCCTGTAGTTAACAAAGACCTCTGTATTGACTGTGGACTCTGTGAAAAGGTGTGTCCATTTCTTAACCTAAGCGATCCAAGAAAACCTGTCAAAGTTCTTGCTGCCATCAACCCCAATGAGGAAATTCGCATGAAATCCTCCTCTGGTGGTATTTTTACAATGTTGGCAGAAGCCGTCATCGATGAGGGAGGAGTGGTCTTTGGTGCCCGTTTTGACAAAAACTGGGAGGTGATGCACGACTATACTGAGACGAAAGAGGGACTCGATACTTTTCGTGGGGCTAAATATACTCAAAGTAAAATAGGCATAACATACAAAGAGGCTAAAGATTTCTTAATACAAGGGCGTAAGGTACTATTCTCTGGCACTGGATGCCAAATAGCAGGTCTGAGGTTATTCCTTCATAAGGAATATGATAATTTGCTAATGGTAGAGATTGTATGTCATGGTGTCCCAAGTCCAGCTGTATGGAGGGCATATCTTGATGATTTAACGAAAGGTAATAAGAATAAAATAAATTCCATTAATTTCAGGGATAAGCGAAATGGTTGGAATGAATATGGATTGACGATCGAGAAAGACGATGATATCATATATGAGCTCTCTGCGAACAATCGATATATGCAAAGTTTTCTAAAAAATTTGTGTTTACGTCCATCGTGTGTTAACTGTCCGGTAAAGCAAGGAGCAAGTGGCGCAGATTTAATCATTGGCGACTTTTGGGGGGTTGAGAGTATTCATCCGGAAATATATGACAACAAGGGCTGTTCGTTCGTTGTCGTAAACTCAGATAAAGGGAAAGAGCAGATAGTACAAATAAATACGAAAAATTTAGAAATAACGTACGAGGAAGGATGGCGTTATAATCCTTGCCTTGTTCAATCATCTGCAGAGAGCCGTTATGCTCCTATATTTTGGAGACAATTTCATAAAAAAGGAGTAATGGCAATTAATGGTACACTTAAGATTCTTTGCAGTAATAGAATACAAAGAATGGCTTACCTGATATGGTATAAAGTTATTAGTAAAATACAAAAATAATCATGTCACGACCTACTATTCAGACGACGCTCCTCGGGCGCTTGGGTAATCAGTTGTTTACATATTCTGCTACTCGTGTGATGGCATTGGAGAGTGGATGTCAATTGGTGCTCACGGGTGATGCGTTTGAGCGGTTTCATGCTAAGAACCGACTTGGGTGTTTCCATCTGCCTGATGATGTGTTATTCAAGGAAGATAAGAGTTTTAACTGTCGCCAGAAGATAGGGTATTTTATGTATCTCTGCCTGTGTCGTCATAAGAATATCTGTCAGATAGCAGATATAGAGTCAAAATACCAGAAGTTGTTCCATAGGTTCGGCTTGATACTTAATCAGGAAGGCTATCTCAAGCCTATGCCATTATCCAAAGGCAGCTGGTATGCATTGGGATATTTCCAAAGTGATAAATACTTTGCAAAGCATGAAGAGCTTATCCGCAAAGAACTGACGTTTCGTACAGAACTCTTTTCACTTGATGTAGTATCGTTAGGCTTAGAAATACATAGTAGCCCTAAATCTGTCTGTCTGCATATTCGCAGGGGTGATTACTTAAACGACCCTACTTTCTTTGTTTGCGATAATATTTATTACTTCCGTGCATTGGAACAGATGCAAGAACTCGTTCCTGATGCTATTTATTATGTTTTCTCAGACAATATAGATGGCGTGAGAAATCTCTTCTCAAAATATGAAAACCTCACCTTTCATTATATAGATTCGAAATACACAGATCAGGAGTCGCTTTACCTTGGAAGTTGCTGTAGAAACTTCATCATGACCAACAGCACCTTCTCTTGGTGGATGCAGTATTTGTCTGACAACAAAAACAAAGTGGTACTCGCGCCAAGTAGATGGTATAATACTAATAACCCTTGTGATATATACCAAGATAACTGGATGCTTGTAGATACTAGAATACAGAGGGATGTATAATTACGAACACGGAAATCGCAAAATTCACAGAAGAATTGGTGCAAAGATATGCTCTTACAGTTCCGTGTGTTTTGTGTGCGAATAAAAATGAGACTAGTGTTATGAAGATAGCAATATTAACTCAACCGTTACGAACGAATTTCGGTGGTATTTTGCAGGACTATGCTCTTCAGATGGTCCTAAAGCGTATGGGACATGAGCCTATTACTGTAGATTATGACTGTGCGTATCCTTGGTGGCGATGGGTGTTAGGGCGTTTTAAGTCTTTGGTCATGCGTACCTCTCACCACATACAGTATCCTCATTATGGGAGGTCTGGTCAGGAAAATCTTAATCGGTTCATTCATGAAAAGATGACTATTACAAAACCGGAGGTAACTATTACCAAGGAATTGTTGGAGAGTCTTCATCCAGATGTGATTCTTGTGGGTAGCGATCAGGTGTGGAGTCCATGGTGTAATGTGCCAATCAAATATCTTGGCAATATGTTTCTTGACTTTTGGTCTGATTTTCCTGGTAAACGTGTGGCTTATGCTGCCTCCTTCGGTGGTAGTGAGTGGATATACACTCCAGAGCAGGAACGGTTATGTGGAGCACTTGCTAAGAAGTTCGATGCCATTTCTGTACGTGAGGCAAGTGGAGTGCAACTCTGCAAAGAACATTTTGGTGTTGAGGCAACACATGTGCTCGATCCGACCCTTCTGCTAACGGTAAAAGACTACGAGTCATTGCTCTCTCGGCAACAGAATGCGACAAACACCTTGTTGGCATATGTACTTGATACATCTCTTGAGAAGGTCACGTTCCTTGAGAGGATGGCGAAAAAATATAATCTCGAACTGAAGATTAAGGGTGCTAATGATGATATCTCATGGGATGACAGTATCGAGGCTTGGCTTTCTGAGATACGTGATGCTGCCATGGTCATTACTGACTCTTTTCATGGGAGCGTGTTCTCTATCCTGTTTCATCGCCCGTTTCTGTCTATCGTGAACAAACGGAGGGGTGCAGAGAGGTTTATCTCACTCCTCAGTAAACTCGAATTGGGGGATAGACTCGTGGATGATGTGACAACATACGAGCTTACTAACTTCATTATAGACTGGAACGAAGTTGATATTTGTCTTGTTAGAGAACGGGAAATGAGCATGGAGTTTTTAAAGGATGCATTGATGTAATAATGAACACACCTTAATCGGAATTTAAAGAAAGTAAATCGACAATATAGATGATATGTCAAAAGAACGTCAATCAAATATCGAATTATTGAGGGTGATAGCGATGTTTTTCATTCTTTGGGTACATGCAGATTTCTACTCTATAGGAGAACCATCATATAGTGATGTGCTCTCAAAACCTTTAGACTCGTCATTAAAGATAATCTTTGAGGCTATTTGTATATCAGCTGTAGATATCTTTGTGATGATATCTGGATGGTTTGGGATACATGCCAAGGTGAAAGGACTATGTGCATTCCTGTTTCAATGTTTGTTTTTTACTATAGGACTTTTTATTGTGAACATAGCATGTGACTACACAACTTTGAGTGTTCAGGGACTACTAGGTTGTGTAATGATGACTTCATCCAACTGGTTCATAAAATCGTATCTGTTCCTATATATATTATCACCTATTCTGAATGCTTTTGTAGAAACAGTACCAAGGGTGGTTTTCAAAAAAGTGTTGATAGCATATTTTACAATGTTGATTGTATATGGATGGTTATTTCCCGAATCTGTGACATACATATCATTGGGTTATTCACCTCTGTCATTTATAGGATTGTATCTTCTTGCAAGATATGTAAATTTATATAGACCTAAATTTACTAATTATTCTGCAAGTACAGATGTATATGTGGTTCTTGGGGTAATTTCCTGTGTATCAATTATTTGTATTGCCCCCCCCTGTTGGGACAGAAATGGGTATATCCTTATACCATAAATAGATGCTTTAGCTATGTTTCACCATTAAATATATTCATAGCACTATACTCTATAATAATGTTTTCAAAGCTTCATCTCAAGTCCAAGTTAATAAATTGGTGTGCAGTAAGTTGCTTTGCTGTATTCTTATTTCATTCCAATGCCAAGTTCTTTGGATATTCATATCAGGAGATGTGCCAACAATTTTATGCTATTTATTCTACGTGGGAATATTGGGGAATGATGTTCTGTGTGATGATAGGAATATATGTTATAGCCATACTTATAGATAAGATAAGGATAATGATGTGGAATATATTTACGAATACAGAACGCACAAAAAGCAAGTAGGACACACACGAAATACATGGAATCTACGAAGTATTTTTCTATAATTCCTAAGATTCTGTGTGAGAAAAACGAAATACAATGAATATATTGCAACACATATTAAAGTCAATAGAATATCGTTATTCGAGGGTGGTTTATCACCTGTGGACGGTACCAGTCGTGAGCTGTCAATACAAGAAGTGGCAGAAGCCGGAGGTGATGTCTTTAGAGGATACACTACAGCATATCGTTGACCATAGGAGTTCTATATGTCGTTATGGAGATGGAGAGTTTAATATTGCTCTTGGTAATGATATCGGCTTTCAGCATATAATAAGCGATATGTCTGAACGTATGCGACAGGTGTTAGATTCTGATGATGATAATATTCTAATCGCTATACCTTCCATCTTTGGAGATCTATCTATGTATAGCGATTTTAGTCAATCGTGGTGGAAAGAGTATCGTTTGTGTAATCTCGATAATCTTAAGGCGCTGTTAAAGTCGGGAAGGCGCTACCCTAATTCACTCATCACTCGCTTCACTTCCGACTACAAAGAGGATCAAGCTAACAACCTGATTCCGCTTTATCGCAAGATATGGGATGGTCGTGACATATATATTGTTGAAGGTGAAAAGACACGTATTGGTGTAGGTAATGATCTACTGTCGAATGCTAAGAACCTTTATCGTATCCTTGCACCAGCAAAAAATGCGTACGATAAGTACGATGAAATAGTGGCTGCCATTAAGGAACATGTTCCCTGGGGCGCTCTCGTCATCCTCGCATTAGGACCTACAGCCACCATCATGGCATACGATCTTGCGAAGATGGGGTATCAGGCTCTTGACCTCGGTCACTTCGATATACAGTACGAATACCACATCCGTGACATCCATTCAAAACAACCTATTCCTGGTAAGTACGTCAATGAAGCATCCACAGCAGGACAGACGGTTGACGATAGCGTCATTCAGGATGAGAGCTATGGTAAATCAATAATTGAAAGAGTAATATAGATGATTGATAGTCAATGTGCAATTGGAGGTGAGTCGCAGACAACTCGTTCTTTGCAAGTCAGAAATAGTAAACTACATCTCGGTCTCTGTGTTAGCAGTCTATCTGCTTGACAATCTCAAACCGGCGATAGACAACTATTTTCAGGTATATACCCACACTCTGAGTAGTGCCTTCGTCCTATTTGTAATAATGGAGGCCCAATCTTCCTTATAGCCATATTGATTGATAAGATACGTACGCATGTCTTTGGGAAAGTAGAGAATTATATCATAAATGAAATGACTGCTTTGTTAACTTGTATTATGCGTAAAGTTGTGAAATTATAAAGTAAATGAGAATATTGTTTTTAGCACCAGCGTATGCAGGCCTTCATATTCCTATCATCGAAGAGATGAAGAGGCAAGGACATGATGTCGTATGGATTGACGATACAGCTATTCAATACGATATGCGTATTCCACGTCACGGAATCCTGAATAAGATGCGATGCAAAGTAAGTACTGTTTTGAGGCATCCATCGAAAAAAATATGGGATAAAATATTCAAAGAACGATCAGAAGAACTGAAGACTACTTTTGATATGTTTTTCTGCATCAATGGTCGCACACTTTGCAAGGAACTGTTTGTGTTTCTGGATAAGATGCCCAACATCAAAAAGGTACTTTACGTATGGGATTCTGTCTCTGTATTTGATTTCTATCGCTATCAAGATAGGTTCAATAAATGCTATACGTTTGATCTGGATGATTCAGTAAATGTTTCAGGGCTGGTCTACAAACCATTGTACTGGATTGATAATCATCAAATTATTACCTTCGACTATGGTTCGGCAGAAAAAAGACGTTATGACATATCTATAGTTGGCTCGGATCACGATAAACGCTTCGAAATAGTCAACAAGATACTCCCACAGGTGAAAGATGCAGGACTGTCATATTTTTTTAGGGTTCAGATTTGGAAGCCAAGTTTTTCTCATGTATTTCTGTATAAGTTCAGGATGAGATACATAGCGAGTTTCAGACGGATTGTAGAGTATGCCGAGGCGAAATACGAGCGAGATCGTAAGAATGAAATAGCTATGGAAGGGGTTATTCCTCCGGCTGAATATACGGAGATTATGCGTCATACGGTATGTGTGTTGGATACGGACAGAGGTACCCAGAGTGGTATCACCCCAAGAGTCATCTGGGCTCTCGCCATGGGAAAGAAAATAATATCCACAAATAGGAATCTTCTGCGAGCTCCATTCTACAGTTCAGAACAGATATCCATCATAGATAGGGAAACTCCCATAATAGATATAGACTTTATTAAAGACAATAGAACATTCTCCATTCACCCAGAGATTGAGAAGTTGAGATTAGATAAGTGGGTGAGGAACTTTATGGAAGGTTAATGTGCAAAAAGATTAGTATAATAATACCAGTATATAATGCTGAGAGGTTTCTACGCAGATGTTTGAATTCTGTGTTAAACCAATCATATAGTAACTGGGAATGTATAATTGTTGATGATGGTAGTAAGGACTCTTCACCTGCCATCTGTGATGAATATGTTAAGACGGATAGTCGCTTCAAGGTAATTCACAAAGAAAATGGTGGAGTGTCAAGAGCACGTAACACAGGGTTGAGTTTAGTAGTCGGTGAATGGGTTACTTTTGTTGATTCAGATGACGAACTGGCACTTGATGCCTTAAAGCATTTCATAGAGAGTATGGAAAGATATCCTAAGGCGAGTGTGTTGAGAGGTGGACACAGAACTGTTACTCCAACAGCAATAGGCAAAGACCGTTCGGCGGAAAAATGGATATGTACAGAGAGTCATGCGGATGCTTTGAAGATATCAGAGGAGACATGGTGCTCAGGGTTTATATGGTCAACATGTTTTCGTAAGGACATACTTGAAGGAATGAGATTTGATAATTCCATCACATGGTGTGAGGATCATATCTTCACCTATCAATGTATATTGAAAGCGGAAGAGATAGCATTTGTTCCTCATGTGGTGTATATCTATTACCTTGATGATACATATCCTGTAGGCTTTGGCAAGAATCTTAGTTTCAAGCCTATCAGCTATGATATGGCAATCCGTTCTGCAGAAGGACAGAGAACTGTGCAATTTCTTCTCGCTGGCGATAATAAGAAAATGCAACAGATGGTACAACAGCAATATGAAGCCGCTATTCGTTTCGCCATTTACCAATCTTTCTTCAGCCATAGTCTTCTCTCTGTTATTAATCTTGCGGAGGTATATCCTTTCATCACCACAAAGAATGTCATTCGCTTGTGGTTAGGATACCAGAAGACGCGAATAATACATACCTACAAAGTGGTATTTAATAAATATTAATTCAATACAGAACACTTGGAACTCACAGAAATTTTAGTGCGATAACACTTTCTGCAGTAGATGTATTTATTACTTTGTGTGGTGATTAGTAATATTAAAATAGACAAATGAGTGAAACGATTGTTAACAATAGACTGATAGTGGAATCAATGAAGGACTCTTCCGTTACTATAGCCAAAGGTATTGGTATCGTACTGATGGTGTTAGGACATAGTATCGGGGAATATGGTGATTATTTAACTCCTGTTAGGTCATTCATCTATATGTTTCACATGCCCCTCTTTTTTGCTCTTTCTGACTATTGCTTCAAGGAAAAATATATTACGGATTTTAAGACATTTACATGGCATAAGGTGAAAGGATTATATTTCCCTTTTGTTAAATATGGCCTTCTTTTTCTCTTATTACATAATGTGTTTTATCACTTGAATATTTACAACGGGCAATATGGATGGAGAACATATGTGTCACATTTATACACTTGGCATGAAACGCTAGACAAAGCATATTTTAACATCATACTCTTCACTAGAAGTGAACAACTTTTGGGTGGCTATTGGTTCATAGTCCAATTGTTCTGGGCTTCTATAATTGCTTGGATAGTAATTCGGATAATCAGAAATCCTTTGATTGGAGGTTGTATTGTGTTGATTATGAGTATTCTGTATAATAAGTTTATTCCGACTATACCTTACAGTGCTATAGGAGGACTGAGTTTTTTCTCTGCGTTCTTCTTTCTTACTGGCTATGCAATAAAGAAGTTTGATGTAAAAATTGTAGGATGTCAAGGATTACTCTGTGTCTTGGTCGTTTTGGTGGGTTCTGTGTTTTGGAAAGCAGATATGCAATCATGCAATAAATATACGTTGCTTCCTTATTGCATAACAGCCATTCTTGGAACATTAATGACGCTGCAAATTAGTAGGACTATTGCAATAATCACAAAAGGATATTTTAAGTCATTTTTTATTTTTGTCGGTGACCATACATTTGAAATACTCACTTGGCATTTTCTTTGTTTCAAGGTAGTCACTCTTCTTGCTATTTGGGTAGAAGACAAACCGATAGAAATGCTCTCACAATTTCCCATTCTTGATGGTCAGAATTATCCTGTATGGTGGTTATTCTATTTAATTGTTGGTGTTGGTTTGCCTTTGTTAGGAGTTGGGATAATAAAGAAGGTAATGGTAAGGTGTACAAAAGTTAACACTTTGCATTTTAGTAGAATAAGTTAAATATATGTTACAACCTAAAGTTTCAGTCATAGTACCAATATTTAAGGTTTCTCAATATATTGAGAAATGTGCTATTAGCCTTTTTGAACAGACATTGGATGATATAGAGTATTTGTTTATAGATGATTGTTCTCCTGATAATTCTGTTGATGTGTTGCAGGCTGTATTGAATAAATATCCTCAAAGGCGTGACTATACACGAATTATAAGGATGAATGTGAATAGCGGGACATCTGTTGTGCGTGCATTAGGAATAAAGGAAGCCAAAGGGGAATATATAATTCACTGCGATAGTGATGATTGGGTAGATATAGACTATTTTGAGAAGTTGTATAATAAGGCTGTGAAAGAGAATGGAGATATAGTAGTTGGAGGCTTTATTCGTGAATCGGAAAATTCTACTTATATCATTGAGACAGAAATTTGTAATCCTCCTAAAACAATGTTGAATGAGATGCCCAATAAATCGTTTTATTGTATGTTGTGGAACAAATTAATGCGTCGTTCACTATTGGTTGATAATGCAATAATACTGAAATCCGGAATAAATATGTGGGAGGATGTATTGGTTTGTTTACAAGCTTTCTATTTTGCAAAAAGAATTGATAAGATAGAAGGTACGTATTACCATTATTGGATAAATCCTACATCTTATACTGTAAATAGTGCTAATGAATGTTCGTACCAACAACGAAAGTGTTGTGTGATGGAACTTGAGAGGTTCTTTGCAGATAAAGACGGTGATTGGTCGCTACTACTTAATTATTGGAAAATGTTAGCAAAGTCATTTATGCTCACCCGTGCAGGATTCAATCCTGATCGATGGAAGCATGAATATCCAGAGGCAAACAAGTATATTATGCAGATGAAGGCAATACCCATCCAGACACGCTTGATGTATAAGATGACGTCGATAACGACACTACCTATAAAGCTAGTGATGAAATTAAAATAATGAAAGTTTCAGTAATAATCCCAGTATATAAGGCAGAAAAAGATATAGCGAGATGCTGTCACGCTCTTTTTGGACAGACACTCGATTGTATCGAGTATATCTTTGTTGATGATTGTACGTCTGATGGTTCCGTGGCCGTCATCGAGAAGACCCTTGAAGAATACCCACAGCGAAAGCCATTCGTAAGGATCTTTCATCAGCAGAAGAATAGTGGTGTCTCTGCCTGTCGTCAGTTAGGGTTGGATAACGCTACAGGCGATTATATCATTCATTGCGACTCTGATGATTGGGCAGACACAGATATGTACGAACAGCTTTATAAAACAGCTCTAACAGAAGGTGCAGAGGTGGTCTATTGTGACTATCGGGTGGAGTATGGCGACCATGTAGCAGATGTCGTGTTTCCAGATGCTTACATAAAGCGGCCTTCATTCAATATAAATCCTATTGAGGGTGCTGTATGGAATAAACTTATCAGTAAAGCTCTCATCAGTCGTTGTGGAGCAAGATTCTATGAGGGTATCAATCTTGGTGAGGATTTCGGTTTCGTTACCCTTTGTAGAGCAATCTCGAAAAAAAATACTGTAGTACATAAACCTATGTACCATTATAATCAGCAGAATTTCAATAGCATTACTCACAATTACAGCAAAGAACATTTCCTACAGGTTGTGCGACTAGCTGAACGTGTGGACGCGGACTTCAAAGTAAATGGGTTAGCACAAGATTATGTCAATGAATTGAACTATCTGAAGTTTCAGGCAAAGTCATTCTTTCTTATTTACAACTCTGTGCTGGACATCAAACTATGGAGGAACACCTTTCCCGAATGTAGCAAGCACTCCATGGAGTATACTTATCCCATATACGCAAAGATGGCTGGGTGGCTCATAGCCCATGACCTTGCTCCTTTAGCCTGGTGTTTGCTTAAAATAAAGACGTTAATAACGAAACACTAGACAATGATATATTTTATATACCCCAATGTAGATATTTGGGAATATATGGTAGAGGGTATTGATAATACAGATGTTGTCTGTCGACCATTGAATCCCTCATGTCGTAAATGGCAGGTGGTGATGAGAAAAGCATTAAAAAATACAGATCTTCCGCCATGGATGCTCTTTGGTAAACAGATGCGTAAGGAATTGAAATGTCTTAAGAAAGGGGATACAGTTCTCATTTCCGACTACACGGAGCCTTGTCTCTTCAAGGCTTTGAATGCGAGTGTTGCACCTGGTGTCAGGAAGTGTCTTTGGATATGGAATCCCGTTTGTCCATCAGCTTACGAACGAACCCTCTTCCGTTATAGACAAATAGAATCTGCTGGTTTTAACATCAGTACTTTCGACAAGGGTGATGCAGAACGATTCCACCAGGAACTCTATTCACAGTTCTTCCGTATGAAGCAAGACGCAACTAAAGACAAAGAAGAGTATGATTTTTACTTTATTGGCTTTGAGAAGAACAGAGGTTCTATCATTTACGAGTTACGAGAGAAACTGAAACACTATCGTACCTGCTTTAAGGTTGTTCATAGTGTTGGGGAGTGTATCCCATACGCTGAGAATATGAAAAATATCCAGAAAGCACGATGTATAATAGAAATAGTGCAGAATGGTCAGAAAGGTTCCACCCTTCGACCTCTCGAAGCGCTCGCATGTGGTAAGAAGCTCATGACCAATAACAAGTTTATCAAGGAATACGACTTCTACTTAAAGGAGAACATCTTTATAATTGGTGAAGATGATTTCTTTACGATTGACACTTTTATACAAACACCATTCATTCCACTCCCAAGTGCCATTGTCGACAAATATGACATCAGTAGTTGGTTGTCAAATTATAAGAAATAGTATGGATTTTTTGGCTCCGTTTTATGAATATATATACACGATTGTCTGTTTCATTGCAATGAAGAATGCGTTGAAGTCTCCTAGTTCGTTGTTACCGCCATTTACCTCAATAAATACACATCGACAAAGTGCAATGATTACGGGTATTTGCATATGCTTATTTTTGGGATTAAGGCCAGTAGCAAGAAATTTTGGAGATACATTGGGGTACTCTGAATTGTATAATGTTATATATGGGCAAATTTTCACATTTGATCCATCGGCCGAGAATCTCCTTTTTGATAATCTATTATTTTTCTGTGCCAGTATACGATTGTCTGAACATAGTTTTTATTTATTGATGTCTATTATTTATTTTTCTTGTATAGGAATTGCATGTAGAAAAATTTTTGCCGATAATTCTCACATAGGTTTTATGGTATATCTTCTAGGCTTTTCTACATATTCATATGCGATTAATGGCTTTAAGGCTGGAGCAGCAGCAGCAATATTTTTGGTTGCTTTGGCTTATAAAGATAAACTCTGGTTGACAATACCTTTAGCATTAATATCCAATGGCTTTCATCATAGTATGACTGTGGTTGTATATGCATACATTATATCATATTTCGTAAAAAAAACCAAATGGTATTTCTATGGTTGGTTGTTCTGTCTTTTTATTGCTGCTACACACATTGGTTTTTTCCAATCATTATTTGCTTCGTATGCTGATGAGAGTGGTGCAAGTTATCTTTTAGCAGAAGGAGACGTACTTCATATAACAGGTTTCCGCTTAGATTTTATCTTATATAGTGCTGCACCAGTGGTGATAGGTTACTATATCCTTTTTAAATATAGACTGAGAGATTCAATGTATGAATTATGGCTAAGAATGTATCTACTCACAAATGGTGTTTGGTTGTTGTGTATGTACGCAAGTTTTACTAATCGAATTGCTTATCTCTCTTGGTTCATGCTTCCAATCGTAACCATTTATCCTTTCTATGCTATGAAAGGAGTTCCTAACAGGCTGCAAGTGGGTAACAAAGTAGCTATGTATCATGCATATTTTACTTTGTTTATG
This sequence comes from Bacteroides sp. NSJ-39, assembly GCF_014287315.1. Taxonomy (NCBI): domain Bacteria; kingdom Pseudomonadati; phylum Bacteroidota; class Bacteroidia; order Bacteroidales; family Bacteroidaceae; genus Bacteroides; species Bacteroides sp. NSJ-39. The sequence continues at coordinate 266,042 of NZ_JACOOB010000005.1, forward strand.
GTTTTCGTATACTATGGATTTATGAGTATAATTTAAAAATCGTATAGACTATATCTTAATCGTTTCAGAGAACTGCTTATCCTCTTTTACGATGGGGACAGTCGTGAAAGTAATTACAAAATAAAGTGATATGAGTAAACTTCTTACAGTCTTCACCCCCACGTACAATCGTGTAGATTTACTGCCGAGAGGGTATGAGGCACTTTGCCGACAAGGGTCGCATGACTTTTGCTGGCTGATAATTGATGATGGGTCGAAAGATAATACTCGCGAACTAGTAAAATCATGGTTGAGAGCTGAGAGCTTGGAGTTTAGAGAGGATGGGTTTGTCGGCTACAGTAAAGATGCTGACTGGCTCCATATAGAGTACGTCTATAAGGAGAATGGTGGTCTGCATACAGGTTACAACAAGGCTATTGAGAAAATGAACACGGAGATATGCGTTTGCATCGACTCGGATGATTATATGCCTGATGATGGAGTGGAGATATGCGTGACGGAATGGGCAAAGTATCGCGATAAGAATGTTTCTGGTCTTGTTGGTTATGACTATACTATTCAGGGAAAGCGTCTTGGAAATCAGATGGAAGATGGCAAAATAATACACTATGTAAGGCTCAAACAAGATAAGGGATTCTCTGCAGATAACAAATTGGTTATGCGAGTTGATTTGTTGAAACAAGTAGCTCCACAACCATCATTTGAAGGTGAAAGGAACTTTAATCCTATATGGATGATTTTGAAGGTGGATCAGATAGCTCCCTTTGTACTTATTGATAAGACTCTTTGCATCGTTGACTATCAAGAGAATGGTATGGCAGCAAATATTGTTAACCAGTTCTTTAACAGTCCAAATAGTTTTATGGAGCTACGTATACTATATGTAAATTTAAAATATACTTCTCTCTGTTGGAAGATTAGGCATTATATTCATCTTGTTGCGAATGCTAAGATGGCAAAAAAATCTCTTTTTATTAAAGATAGGGGGGTGAACTGGGCTGTTATTGCTGTTATGTATCCAATAGGAACATTGTTGTACTATTATTTAAAATCAAAACGTACGAACTGATGAAAATAAGTTTAGTGTTTTTAGGGTCAACAAGTGCTTGCGCTATTTATTCATACCAGATGGCTACTGCACTATTGCAGATAAAAAGTTGTTTATTGCAATTGTTTATTGCAAAAGGGGTATATAATATAGATGAATGGAAAGAACTCTCCGCTAAGTATAGTTGTAAACTTGTAGAAATAGAAACATATAAGCATGATGCCATCCACGTGGCTTTAAGCTATTTAAATATACCTAGAATATATACTTTGTCCAAAACGATATCTAAATTTAAGCCAGATGTCATCTATTTCCCCTTTGGTTGTGTATGGGGTCCGATATTATACCCTATGCTTAAAGGAACTGCTCCGATTATAAATACAGTACATGATCCTCATCTACATGATAAGTATAAAAGTTTAGGAGAAGCTGTCTTCTTTGGATTAGGTGCTTGGTCTCAGCGATTTGTCTCTGGATTTGTTATTCTGAATGGTAAGGATAAGGTATATATGGAGAACCTTCATAAGAAGCCAGTGGCGATTATCCCCCATGCTGCTTTTAATTACTACGCAACAATAAGATCAAATATGCCTATAGATGAGAAAATAAGAAAAGTAATACTCTTTATTGGTAGAATTGAACCATATAAGGGGGTGGATGTCCTTGTTGAAGCATTTAAGAAGTCAAGAATAGATAACCTCAAACTTATAATAGCAGGCGGAGGTCCTATTGATGAAAGTACTTTAGTAGAAATTAACAATAATGAGCATATCGAACTAAGGAATCGATTTATACCAGATGTGGAAATGGTGGGGCTTATAAATTCTTCAGATTTTATTGTTCTACCATATAAACGTGCATCCCAGTCGGGCGTTATTCCGATGGCTTTTGCTCTAGGTAAGACAATTATTGCCACAAATGTGGGTTCTCTGAGCGAACAGATACCTGAGGGGACGGGGGTGCTGACCAATGTAGATGCTCAGGAGATAGCAGATGCAATTGATGAGTTCTATGCAGAGCCTTCTAAAATAATAGAATATGGTAAGAATGCAAAGCATTATGCTGAAACAGAACTTACATGGGAACATTCAGTTGAACTGTTATTGGAATTCTGTAAGACTTTGACGAAATGATATTGGAACTATTTTACATATCCAAGTATCGTACGGAGATTATGGGGTATGCCATCCTTGGTGTGATGTTAGCCCATATCAAGGGTATTTGTGGATTCCCTGATACAATAATTAACAAACTGCTGGGAGTATTCTGCTTCTCTGTTTTTACAGGAGGTTTTGTTTTCTTAACAGGGGTCGGGTTATGTTTCTCTCTTCATAAGGATGGAAATCTAAAGAGGTTTTATATGAAACGCATCAAAAGACTATTGATATCCTATTGGATTATTTCGACTCCTTATTTCTTGTATACTGACTTGTATCTGAATAGTGATGTGGTTGCTTTTATTGAACATGTGATCACTATCTCGTTTTGGCTCCAAGGTAACTATAGCGGCATGTGGTATATTGCTATGACTGTAGTGATATATCTGATATACCCCTTTATGCATAAATTCATGTATGGAGGTAAGATGCAGACAATATATGCAGTTGTAATTCTCTTAGGCTCATATATGATAGTGAATAAAGCTCTACTTACTTATGCTCCAATATTTTATCACAATACAGAGATTGCAATAACAAAATTTCCTTTTTTAATTTTGGGTAGTTTAACGATGAATTATGCTACAGAATGGTGTAAGATATTGAATATTAGATGGATATCATGGCTGAGTGTCGGTTGCATAATATTATTAGTAGAGCCTATCAATACAATATGGTTAACTTTTAATGCGATTTCTATAATTGTTTTGGGCTATCTGTATGAGGTATGTAATAGGAGTGGGTACATATCATGGATAAATGGTCTATTCAGGTGGTTAGGCAAATATACTTTGGAATTGTACATTCTTCACCTGCTTGTGTATTATCTGCTTAATCTGATTATAGTATCTCCTGATGAAGGCTTGAATATTATTATGGGTGTGATGATAGCATTAATATTTTGCAAGCCAATGCACTTGGTAACAGAAAAGATAACGAGATGAACATTTTAATAATAGGTAAAAACAGCTATATCGGCAATCATATTGACGAGTGGCTGTCGAAATATGGGCATCAGGTACAACAGCTTGATGTGTTGACGGATGAGTGGAAGAAGTTCGATTATTCTTCTTTCGATGCTATTGTGCATGTGGCAGGCATCGTGCATCGTCCGGATTGTAAAGATTGGGGGTTATATAAACGTGTGAATACGGATATGCCTGTAAGTATTGCCTCAATGTATAAGAGCGTAAGATCAGAAAAGGGGCTCGTGGGCCAGTATGTGTATTTTAGCACGATGGGGGTGTATGATGCAGGTAAAAAGTTAGAGCCTTCCATCGTAGATAATAATACTCCGATGTTGAAAGATAGTAATTCTATGTATGGCAAAAGTAAACTGATGGCGGAAGAGGAGTTGATAAAACTGCAGGACAGGACGTTCTCTGTGGCTTATGTACGTCCTCCAAGTGTGTATGGCAAGGGTTGTAGAGGTGGTTATATTACAGGTTTCACCAAGATGGCCCGTTTGTTACCGATGATACCGAAGGCCTATGAAAATACATGCCAGAGCTTTATCTATATTGATAATCTTTCGGAGTGTGTACGTATAATCGTTGAGAATGACCTTACTGGTAGCTTCTGTCCACAGGATGATGAGATTCCATGTGCTTCTCGGTTACTGGAGGTTATTTGTAAGGGCATAGGCAAGAAACCTCGGAGATCGAGATTCTTGGGTCTATGCTTGCGTATAGGTAGCTTTATGCCTTGGGTGAGAAAAGCGTACGGTGGTATAGCTTATGCACGTGAGCTTTCTGATATTCCAGGATATGATTATGTGGTTGTACCCTTTGAGGAAGGTATGAAAAAAACGGTTTGCTAGCTTATGACTGACAGAGGTGGTATTTCGCTTCGCACAACTACGAAATTTTAGACAAAGGATATATGAAGAAAAAAATAGCATTTGTAGTGGCTGTTCCTGGAACGGCACGTTCTTTTTTGAAAGACCACATGACACAGTTAGTACAACACTATGATGTACATCTACTGGCAAATTTTCAAAATGATAAGGAGAAAGATGAGTTCATACAAGTAGGAGTTAAATGCCTGTGTATTCCTATCAGACGGAAAATTTCTTTATGGAACGATCTGAAGGCTTTGCTGGCTATATATGAAATCTTCAAGCGTGAACGTTTTGATTGTGTTCACTCTGTCACACCCAAAGCGGCTCTACTGAATGCCATGGCTGGATGGTTAGCAAAAATACCTCACCGAATTCATATCTATACAGGACAGGTGTGGGCAACCCGTGAGGGCATCATGCGTACCTTGCTGAAAGGTATGGATAAAATACCGGCATGGCTCAATACAGATTTGTTAGTTGACGGTGTATCGCAGCGTAGGTTCCTTATTAAGGAAGGAGTATTAAAGGAAAGTAACAGCAAAGTATTGGCTAACGGTTCTATAGCCGGAGTACGTTTGGAGCGTTTTGTCATTTCTGAAGATGTACGCAAGCGCGAGCGTGTGAAGTTCAGATTTACAGATGAAGATGTGGTCTATATTTTCTTGGGTAGGTTGAATCATGATAAGGGTATAGGAGAATTATATGAAGCTTTTAGCAAGTTGGTAGAAGAATGCCCTCATGCCAAACTGTTGTTGTATGGTTCTGATGAGGAAAATTATGCGGCAAAGTCCACAAGATTCCCTGCGTTGCAACGTGATGAAAATTTCTTTTATCCGGGTATAACCCGTCAACCTTATGAAGCTTTGCAGGGTGGAGATGTGTTTGTCCTTCCCACATGGAGAGAGGGGTTTGGTACAAGTGTATTGGAAGCTCAAGCTTTGGCTATGCCGGTAATTACCAGTGATGCATATGGAGTGGTTGATGCTTCTGTGCCCAATGAGACCGGTCTTCGCTGTGGGGTCAATGACCCGGAGGGATTATATCACTGTATGAAGCAGTATTATGATACCCCGAAAATGCGTAAACAACATGGTTTGAATGGACGGAAGCGAGTGGAGGAGTTGTTCAATAACAATGTGGTGACAGCAGCTTGGCTGGAATATTATTGTGAGATATTGAAATAACAATTGATTAACCAATTATAAGGTGAAGAAAATATTTTCGTTCAGTATGTAAGTACTCAGTTTAGGACTATAAAGTGAAAGGGTTGCCTTCGCTGCGAATCAAATTTCATCTGCATACTTTCTTAGTCCCTAGCGAGATTGTTAAAGGACGTAGAGATTATGAACAATTATTGCCCTTGACTATCGACTGAACTAATAACAAATTAAAAAATCAGTATCCTTTTTAACGTTATTGATTAAGAGACCGCCTTGTAGAGACTTTTCTGAGAGACTACACGTTAAGATTGGACGCTAACATATATTAGTAAGTTATGTATAAACATTTTTTTAAACGTATTATAGACTTCTGTATAGCTTTCGTTGCTCTAAGTGTATTGGCATTACCTTTGATAATTGTAACCCTGTGGCTTCATTTCTCCAACAAAGGTGCCGGAGCATTCTTTTTTCAAGAACGTCCCGGAAAAGATAGCAAAATCTTCAAAATAGTCAAGTTCAAAACCATGACCGATGAGCGGGACACTGATGGTAACTTGTTACCTGATGAAATGCGTTTGACAAAAGTCGGAAAATTTGTACGTTCAACTTCCATTGATGAACTTCCACAGTTTTGGAACGTATTGATTGGGGATATGGCTTTAATAGGGCCTCGTCCACTATTACCAAGATATCTTCCGTGGTATACAGAAGAGGAGAAGCATAGACATGATGTCAGGCCTGGAATAACAGGTTATGCACAATGTCATGGTCGTAATGCTGTGACATGGGATGAAAAATTGGCGATGGATGTATGGTATGCAAATCATGTCTCACTGAATACAGATTTGAAGATTATATTTAAAACTATCAAATCGGTACTAAAAAGGGAATCTGTAGAGGTTGCCGGAGTAGAAGCATTAGATACATATAGAAAACGAAAGGGTAAATAACTTTTATATAATATGAAAAAGGCAATAGTTTTAGGTGCTACCGGTCAACTCGGATGTTATAGCGCACTTTCTCTTAGTGAAAATGGCTATGAAGTTATAGCTGTAGGGCGAAGAAATTCGGATGGAGGCTTTTATGCCACAAAAGGAATTGAGTTCATTGGTGGCTTTGATATAGCTAATGAAAAATCATTTGGACTTCTGCCAAACAATTATTTTGATGTTGTAGTGAATATGGCAGGAACTATGCCTGCTCATGCTGATATGAATATGATGCCATATGTTCAGAGTATTGTTGTTGGTACAGTTAATCTTTGCAATTGGATGAAGCAAAATGGCAGTAAGCGAATTGTGTTTAATACGACGCCAAGCGATGTTGCTGAACATTGGGGAACAACAGAACCAATAGATGATGATGCTATCCGTTCATTTCCTAAAAACGGAAATGATCATGCTGTATATGCTATTTGTAAAAGAGCTGCTACTGATATTCTGGAGCACATGAAGATTGCCAATGGTTTTGAGCCTTGTGTATTTAGACATTTTATGGTGTATGGTTGGCATCCGGATGCGTACTACTATCTCGATGGCGAAAAGAAAATGTTGCCATGGAGATATATGATCAGGCGCTGTATAAACGGGCAAGGTATAGATGTTTATGGTGATCCTTCACGTTTGAAAGAGTTGTTATATATAAAGGACTTTGCCGCAGCTGTTGTTAGGGCGGCGGGAACACATATATGTGGTATTTTTAATCTGCCGGGATATAAACCATATTCTTTAGATGAGATGGTTGATGGAATTATGAAGACTTTTGCAACAGAGAGTGCAAAGAAGACACATAAGCCTGAAATGCCAGATACACCACAGATATTATTGTCTGGTAAAAAAAGTTTAGAGGTATTGGGATGGAAACCGCAGTGGACTTGGGAGGCTGCTTGTGATGATATGAAACAGGAACTTCTATCAAATCCTATAGAACTAATGTGGGGACCAATTGAGGAGGCGGATAAAATAAAGAATTGATGTACTTTATATGAACTTTGTACAATTAGACAAAATTGCAAGAAAATATGGTACACCTTACTATTTGATGGATGGTGGCATATTTTTAGCTAATATTGAAGCTTTTCAGGCGGCTTTCAAACCAAGATATAGCAGATTGGTTGTTGGTTATTCATTTAAGACTAATTATGTGCCTGCATTATGTAAGATAGCTAAGGAAGCAGGATGTTATGCCGAGGTTGTTTCTGAAATGGAGTATGTACTGGCAAAACGTATAGGTTTTGAGCATATCATATTTAATGGACCGATAAAAAAAGATTCAGTTCTAATTACAGCTTTAAAAGATAAGGCCATAATAAACCTTGACTCTGCTTATGAATTGGATACAGTGTTGAAATATAAGTCGGAACATCCTGAGGAAGAAGTTTCGGTAGGACTTCGACTTAATATAGATCTGACTGATAAGGATGGAGTATCAAAGCTTCAATGTGGTTTACGTATAGGAAGATTTGGCTTTTCACAGACAATGCTGAAAGGAGTTGTCTCATTATTGCGTGATAATGGCATCAAAATAGTATCGTTACATGGTCACACTTCGTCTTCTGATAGAGCTGTTGTAAACTATAACCTGATAGTGTTACAAATGCTTCAAGTTTGTGAGTGTCTGGAATTAAATGATTTACAATATTTTGATGTTGGTGGTGGCTTCTTTGGTGCGGCAGCTAAAGGGATTGATGTAAGTAACAAGCCAAAGTATGAGAACTATGCCAACTGTATTTTGGGTGCTTGTCTATCAAATGAGTGGTTTAAGCAAGTGCAGCCGACTATTGTGATAGAACCTGGAGTATCTGTGGTAGCGAATGTGTTCAGTTATGTCTCAAAAATCTTTCAGGTGAAAGATATTGCGGGACAAAAGTTCTTGACGACGGATGGAACAGTTTTTGATGTTAAGCCTACACTTCATAGTAACAATTTACCTCATATATTCTATACAAAAGAATGTTGTAATGAAACCTATATTGCTAACCTAGTAGGTTCTACATGTATGGAGAAAGATGTGATTCTTAAGGAGGTGGAGGTTCCGGAAAGAATTGAATATGGTGATTATGTGAAGATTGATGGTGTGGGAGCATACACAATTGTACTTACACCGACTTTCATAAATTTCATATCTCCTATAATAGGTGTCACGGATAATGATGATAAAACCTTTATAGTGCGACGTCGGCAGACAATTGACGATGTTGTAACTTTATATACACTATAGTTTATGAACATACTGTTTACTTGTGCAGGTCGTCGTCGTTACCTGCTAAAATACTTCAAGGAGGTGATTGGAGAGGATGGCAACATTGTTGCTACTGATATGCAGTTAAGTGCTCCCGCACTTACGGTTGCTGATGTTAAGATTCAAGTACCTCGTGTATATGCAGAAGATTATATTCCCAAGACATTGGAGATATGTAAGGAACAAAAAATAGATATTCTTATATCGCTCAATGATTTGGAGTTACCCATTCTGTCAAAATGTAAGGCAGATTTCGAGGCATTGGGAGTGAAGGTTATTGTATCTGCCCCCAATGTGATAGATGTTTGTTTTGATAAATATAAAACTGCACGTTTTATTGAAAGTCTTGGGCTGAGGACTCCGAAGACATATGTAACTTATAACGAAGCGGTAGCTGCTATAAAGGCTGGTGAGTTGAAGTTTCCTCTTATTCTTAAGCCTCGTTGGGGCTCTGGCTCTATTGGTCTGGAGTTCGTTGATGACTTGGAGGAACTTGAGATGGTATATCAACTTGATCGTAAGAAGGTGATGAAATCTATTTTGGCTACTGCATCGGTAGATGATAACTTTTTGCTAATCCAGGAAGTCATCAAAGGCCCAGAATATGGCTTGGATATTGCAAATGACCTGAAAGGTGAATATCGTGGTGTATCTGTAAAGCAAAAGCTGGCTATGCGTAGTGGTGAAACCGATAAGGCTATCACAGTTGATAATGTCAAGATTCGTGAGATTGGCGCTACAATAGGTAAGGCTTTGAAACATATCGGTAATCTTGATTGTGACGTGCTGGAACGTGATGGTGAGTACTATGTACTAGAACTCAATCCCCGCTTTGGCGGTGGCTATCCTTTTTCACAGGAGGCTGGTGTGAATATGCCTAAGGCTATTGTTGCATGGGTGAAAGGTGAAGATGTTAACAATGAGATCTTTTTCCCAAAATATGGTAAGATGTTTTCAAAGTGTGATATTCTATTGAATGTAGGAGAGTGATTAAAGCTGTAAGGTATTAAACATTGTATAACATTATGAGCTACGTTCCTGAAAAAACAATTTACCTCTGCCTTGCTCACATGAGTGAGGAGGGGATTGAACAGAAATATGTAAAAGAAGCATTTGATACTAATTGGGTAGTACCTTTAGGACCAAATGTGAATGCGTTTGAGAATGATCTCAAGAACTTTGTTGGAGGAGAAAATGAGGTTGTGGCTTTGAGTGCCGGTACAGCCGCTGTACACCTTGCTCTTATCGGCTGCGGTGTGCAGTCAGGTGATGAGGTATTGGTGCAGTCCTTCACTTTCTGCGCTTCTTCGCATCCCATCACTTATCTTGGTGCAAAGCCGGTGTTTGTGGGCTCGGAAAAAGAAACCTGGAATATGGATCCTGTACTGCTTGAAGAGGCTATCAAAGATCGCATTGCAAAAACCGGTAAAAAGCCTAAGGCTATTGTGCCTGTGGCTCTTTATGGTATGCCTTATGATTGCGAGCGCATCATGGAGATTGCCAATCGTTATGATATTCCTGTGGTAGAGGATGCAGCTGAAGGGTTCGGCTCCAAATTCGGTGGTAAGGTGTTGGGCACTTTCGGCCGTTTTGGTGTACTTTCTTTCAACGGTAACAAGATGATTACTACATCGGGTGGTGGCGCCCTAATCTGCCGGAATGCTGAGGATAAAAATACTATTATGTGGTATGCAACCCAAGCTCGGGATGCTTATCCTTACTATCAGCATACTGCGATCGGTTATAATTACCGCATGAGTAATGTTTGTGCCGGTATAGGTCGCGGGCAGATGACCGTTGCCGATGCTCATATTGCTCATCATAAGCATGTGCAGGCACTTTATGAAGAATTGTTGGCGGATGTGGAGGGCGTGCATATTCACAAGCAACCTGCTGATTCCCGCTATGATTCTAATTTCTGGCTTTGTACTGCTACCATCGCTCCGGAAGTGAAGGTGGTAGGGCAGGAGAATGCCTATAAGGAAGTTATCAAGACTGCTGTGGGGGGTGCTGCCGGTGTGATTAAAGCCGTAGATAGTGCTGTAACTGACTGTCAGCCGAATGAGAATGTGGAAGCATTACGTATATTCATGCTATCTAAGAGGATAGAATGTAGGCCTGTCTGGAAGCCGATGCATAAGCAGCCGGTTTATGCGGATGCTCCTTTCTATACTAATGGGGCGGAAGAGGATATTTTCAAGGTAGGATTTTGTCTACCTGCGGGTCCTTATGTGACGGATGATGATGTACGTTATATTGTGGAATCAATCAAAGGAGCGATTGGCTTTTAAAATAAATATTCGCAAAAAACATTTGGTATGTAGATAGAAAAGTAGCACTTCATTGCTGATGTAAATAACTTCTATACCACAAAAGGTAATTTTCGTCTAGCTTGCTCATAAGTCATCACAGTGACATGAGCATTATCCCAAACCTTAGTATATCCTCTTAGAGCTTCCAGACAATTATCCTTGAATGCGCCTATATATCCTTTCGAACTATCCGCTACATTGATTATTGTAATGAAATAGGCTTCCAGGCAAAAACTGTGCAAATCCACATTTTTTTCATTCTCCAGAGTTTGCCCAAAAGTATTTTGATATTTTGCTGCTAGAAACATTTGCATCGTATCAACCACCTTCTTGGTTATATTCCATTTACGGTCTGCTGTATTTGCCGATTCCAAACTCCCCGTTGCTGTATAGTCTTTTAACTCTATAGCGTAGAATTTCTTATCTTCATAATCTATCCAACAAGCGTCCATCTCTTTGAAATTGAAACAGCTTATGCTTTTATGAGGCTCTGTCTTCTCAAAACGAAACCAATCATCTGTTGGAAAAAATCAAGCGTAATTCCACTTTCTGTAAAACCTGCCATAATTACATCTTCATATCAAGGTCAATGTCTTCATCATACATGGCCATACTTTCATTAATAATGGAATTGTCCGGCAAACTCTCTCTCAAATTTCCAAAAAAAGTATTGATAGTTCCTCTGTCGTTTCTGTTTAATGAACAGCACATAATATCCATCGCATTGGAGCGTGCTTCTATATGCAGTTGCTTTAGTACAAAATAACTGTGAGTTGTAATAAATATTTGTACACCTTTCTTCGCGAGCTCTGAAATGATCTTCATCAATGAGCGGATAGCTCCCGGATGCAGATTATCTTCAGGCTCATCGAGAATAAGTACGGAGTTCTTATTAAGTTGTCCGTTTTGAATTAGTGTGGACAATATACCTATATGTTTGACTCCTTCTGCTGTTAAAGGGAGGGCAAATTCGGTATTGCCTTTCTTGAAGACAAATCGTTCCGTATTTTCCACTTGTTTCAACTCGCCGGAAAACATTTCGGACATTTTGTTTAATATATCCTGAAATTCGACATTGGCGTCCCCTTGTACCACAGGTATGTCCAACAAATCAATAAGATCCAATGTTGTATCATCATAACCGGGAAAGAAGTACTGACGGGCAATCGCTTTTATCGTATTAAAAGCGGCGATGACTTCCTTTGCGGGAATAAATATGTAATTGGTAATCTCACTGCTATTTCCGTTCGCAATAGTAACATCCGTAATAGTAGTACGGGTATCTACTCCAAAAGAAAAGTTGACTTTCGAATCTTCTTTAAAGTTTAATTCTACAGATAGTTTTTGGGGAGTGCCATTCTTGCGCACAATATCACTCAAACCTGCCCTTTTAGGGGTGTATACGTCGAAAAGCTTCTTGGATATGATATTCTTGAATGAAATATCCGGATAGTGCACGGTTTGCTTGATATATAATTCCTTGGCTTTTCCAACAGAATAAATCATCTTCAAGAGTGCAGTCTTACAGGTATCATTCTTTCCAAGAATAACAGTCACTTGTGGAAATGGAAACGGATTTTCAAAAGTCTCGAATCCCATTACATTGGACATCTTAAGCTTACTTATCATAATTTTTTCATTATAAGTATGACAAAGATACAGTTTATATCTCAAAAACAAGTAGTCCTCATAAAAGTTTTTTTGATGGTGCCAAAGGAGAAATACCCGTATCAGCTTATACTTGTCTATATTCTTTCACTGCATCGAAGCACGGACACCCTTTCATCGGGTTCAAATCATGATGTCCCACAATCAATGCTTTCGGAAACTGTCTTTTCAACTCTCTCAACAAAGCAAGCAAAGCCCCTTTCTGCTCCAATGTGCGCGTATCCTTCGGCTTTCCGTCCGCATCCAGTCCGCCTTCATAACAAACACCTATCGAATGGGCATTATGATTCCGGCAATGTGCCCCGGCCTCTTCAAGCGATCGTCCTCTGTGGATTTCTCCGTCCCGTGTGATATAGAAATGATACCCGATGTCGCGAAATCCGCGATGGCGGATATGATCCAGACGACAGGCTTCCGCCGAAAGGGATTTCCCCTCCGGCGTAGCACTGCAATGAATGATAATCAGTGTGATCGTTCTCATCGGCCTACATACAGCTTTGTATTCCGAACACTCCTCCGATAGCGGTGGCTACAGTGATAATGATTTTGAGAACTAGGCCCCATACGGAGCGGCGTGATGATGAATTGCTCATAAAACTACATTTTTAGTGATAAAATAATAAGAATTTAAAGGTAAGTCCTTCATTATAAAGAAGGACTTACACATAGATCGCGACAAGAGATTACTCTCCCGGATCAGGAGCTTCTCCTCCGTTCCCGTCCGGGTTCGGTTCAGGCGTATTGCCCGAATCGGAACCGCCACCGGAAGCGGTAGGTTTCTGATACTCCGCCTGCTGCTTCAGCTGGCTGTCGAGCTTCAGATTGGTAGTAGACAGATTACCGGTGGCACGGGCTCTGAGGCGCATCCCGGTGATATTCTTCTCCAATGAGAACTCTTCCAGCGTTTCGGCTGCTTTGCTGCGGATACCTACACCGAAGATGGCGAGGTCGTCAATTTTCACACTCTTGCCGTCGAGCAGCAACTCCTTGATGCAATCCACCATGTCGGTGAGCACACCTTTGATGACACCACCGGAATACGGAGAATTGTGCTTCGACATGTGCTCGGCAAGTTTGCCGAGATCATACGTCTCATCGCTTACCGCACGGGCGAACCACTTACCCGCATTCACACCTTTCTTCTGCTGGTTCTGATAAATTTTGTAACGAATCATAAAACAATAAATTAAAGGGTTAAACATTGTGCCGCAGGGATTATTTTCCCTTTTGACGATACAAAGATAACACCTCGAAACTCCGGATAATCAGTAAAGTACGGTTACGGTCGTGCTTTGTCTGTTATGTGCAATTATGGTCGGTTATTCAACGGAAAAGCGTTGGTTATGTAGAAAAAAATTGTTACTTTTGTGACAGTAAATCAGAAACTTATCCATCATGAAAGAATTCAAGATACGTGCGTATGGCCGTATGGAACTGGCGCAACTCTATTCCCCCGAACTAACCGGCATTGCCGCTTACCGGAAGATGAAGAAATGGATCCTGCGGTGTCCCGGACTTCTGCAACGCCTGTACGATTTAGGTTATCAACCGGAACATCGCTCTTATACACCGCTGGAAGTGCGGGTGATTGTGGATGCTTTGGGAGAGCCTTGATAGAGCAGTGCTTTACATAGACTAAAGCATAGCTTTACGACCTCTAAAGCTATGCTTTAGGACTTATAAAGCACTGCGTCTGCCTGACGGTGGGTGTAATGCGCCTATCGGGCGCGGCGGATACGGCGGGTACAGTGGGTACACTTTTCCGGGCCTCCCTTACACACGCACACGTGCGCGCGTATAAGTTCCTTTACCGTCCACATTGACAAGCACTCCTCTTTTCGTCAATCGTTTCAACCAGGCGAGGGCGGTATTTTCTTTGACTCCCATGTTGACAGCCTGTTCCACCAACTGTGCGCGAGTAAACTCTTCACCCAACTGCTCGAAGAGGAAATCACGGTCGGCATTAGACCGGTGGCTGGTTTCTACGGCAGGAAGGAAAGACAGGATGTGCGTGGCATGACAGTAGAGAGGTTCCGCAAGTGCAAGCACAGCCTTGAAGTCCTCCGGAGTGATGGTGACGTTCCAACGGGGGATGATACCGTCACTGATGTTGTCGGTAGGAATTTCCTTGTCCGGAGTAAAGGTGGGAACAGGGGATGCCTTGAGCTGATAGGGTTTCGGATTTTCGAGGACGCGCAATACGGCTACTTCTGCCATGATGCGACATAGATTGACAGCCAGGCGGGCTACGAAACTGTACATTTCTTTGCCGTTAGCTATGCTCGAACGGGTGAACAGGTGGGAGAAGAGCGCGTCGAATTCCTCTTTTTGCTCCATCGTGAGCCGGAGTGTGTGAATCCCATGTGCTTTTATGATGTCCAGTTTCTCTTTCCATTCCAATCCCATGACGGTAAATATCTCTTCCAAATCTGTCTTGTCCTCTGTAAACTGGCTTACCCATTTCCAGATGCCATGCAGGTAGTAGTACATTTGACGGGAGAAAGAACCGTCTTCCGTCGTCGGAATAAAAGTCTTGACCTGTGACGGAGTTCCGGAAATCAGGACGGAAAGAAAGCTCTTTTTCACTTCCCGGTATTCCTGTTCCGTACGTCGGTTGTAGGACAGGCGGTCGTGGTCGAACGCTTTGCGGAGCGTGTCACTCCAATGGCCGTAATCAGAGCCTATGGCGGTGGAGAGGGTATCCGCTTCGGCTTCACAGATAAGTCCTGTCCCTTCGGAATCCATGATGTTCTGCAGGATACCCGTACCGGTGTTATTGCCGGAAATGAGAAACATCCTGTTGGCGGGCATTTGCGGAGCTTCCACCTTTGCACGCTCTTTACCCATCGCTTCGTAAGCCGCTTTCTCTTTTTTATACACTTTCATCTGTGCGGCAACTTCCGCACGAATCTGGTCGTGGAGGGGTTCTACGAGTAGCCGGATATAGGAGAGGATGCTTTTGCCGGAGGCGGAAGGAGCGATGACGAAACATTGCATACAGGGATACTGATATTTGCCGCCGTAAGAACAACGCACGTGCCGTTCCATACAGGAACCTAAAGCTGTCAATGCTCCCAACAGCATGATATCATGTTGTGCCGTAGTGTTGCCGTAATTTATGATGCGTTGCAGAAACTCCGGCCAGTCGGCTTCGGGGAAGGTGGGGAGCGGGTGCTGCGGTTCACTGCCGGGCAATAGTTCTTCTTCTTCTTCTCCTTCTCCGGAAGTTCCGTTGTTTCTTACCTTATTACGCGCGCACGTGTGTGTGGAAAAAAGGCGGGGTGCATTTACTGTACCTTTTGTACCTGCGGAGCTGTTCATAACTTCGTCTTTGCGGATGGTTACTCCTGCTGTTTCAGCGAGATGGAATACTGTGCCCAGATGCACGTCCCCGTGTTTCGTGGTGAGCGCGTTGGAGAATACCCGTTCGGCGTGTTCGCGTTGATACTTGGCGGACAACCGGCAGATGCGGTGAAAATAGTCCCGTCCGGCTTCACCACAATCTGTCGCGATGGCAAAGGCCAGTTGTACATATTCGATGTAAGTGGGGGCAATGTCTGCCCCTGCCGTCTCGACAGCTTCGACAAGACGGTGTAAAGATTCGATTTCATCCATTTTTTTTGAGGATTGATTATAAATTATGTTAGATAGTTCTGAACAGTGCTTCCGGGTCGTGGCTCAGGAAACAGGCCCTTACCAGGTCTTTCCCCGAACCGTCTACGCCTTTGGCGGTTGCCGTGGCGGAGTTGTCCGTTTCCGGACCGTATGCCATTTCGACATATTGCATTGCTTTGTCTGTGCTTTCTGTGATATTCCGTACCTCGTCTGTCGGATGTGGCATTCCGGCGGGTATGAAGGCTTTCACACCCCGTCCGCTCGGACTGATATAGACAAGCACGGGGCGGAGGAAGGGATCGTCGAACAGGGTACGGCGCATTCCGACGGCTTCTTCATAGGAGTCGAGGTGGTCTACGTCTATCACTATCAGTCGTGAGGGGGATACGAAACACTTGCCGGAGCGACGGGTGAATGTGCCGCAGGGAGTCACGTAGGGCAGGAGTGTGGCTTTTGCCGTCCGTATGTCCGGGGTGTTGCGTACTTGCTCGGTCAGGAGCCTGAGGTTTTCGTTGCAGGTAATCATCTGGAAAACCTGTTCGACGGAGACTTCACAGAAGGGGAGAAGTGTGGCGGGAGTGACTATTCGTCCCTGTTCGTCTCTGAGAGGGGCGATGGGAGGCATGAAATAGGACATTCTGTAATTGTTTGACATATTATATTGTTGTAATGAGTTTTAATATCTACCTTTGTGGAGAAATATAAATGTGCTTTATAATATGACGTAAAATTAGTAAATACAAAATAAACCTCATCCCGACATGTCGGGATGAAAGTGAAAATAATTAACCGTATCGTTTAATATTTAACATTAAATAAGAATGAAAAAGAAAAAAGTCAGTTGTGCGGCTTTAGGAACTTGCATTGTAGAGTTGCAGGACCGTGTGAATTTGAGAAATGTGGATGTATATAAGGCGCTAAAAATCGGGCACTCCGTCTATAATGATTTAAAAAAGGGGTAGACCGCAAATCGAGTAATTACATGAAAGTGATCCTATTCTTGCTTGATCACCTCAGTAAGGAGGAAGCCGAAGCGGAGTGGGATAGAGAGAAGTTGCGGTATCTGAAGTACAGGGAGAAAAAAGAGAGGGAGAGAGGAGAACGGTGAAACGATAATGGAGGAAGTAAAGGCAGGCGGGAAAAAGTTTCCTGCCTGCCTGCTTTTTGAACGGATATTTTTTGTAGCTTTGTGAAAAATATGATTGATATGGAAGCTTTGCAAAGATTATATCCCATAGGGATACAGACTTTTTCTGAAATTCGTGAGAAGAATTACCTTTATATCGATAAGACGGAATACGTTTATCGTATGACTCATTTTGCGAAATATGTGTTTCTGAGTCGTCCTCGCCGTTTTGGTAAGTCTTTGCTTACTTCTACTTTGCATAGTTATTTCTCTGGTCGTAAGGATCTGTTTCAAGGGTTGGCTATGGAGAGGTTGGAGAAGGATTGGATAGAGTATCCGGTTCTTCATTTTGATATGAGTATGGCGAAGCATGTGGATAAGGAGCGTTTGGAGCGTTTGCTTGACTTTATGCTTTCAGACTATGAGCGGACCTTCGGCCTCGACACAACTGCCGGTGATGCTAATCTGCGATTAACCCGTCTTATCAAGTGTGCTTATGAAAAGACAGGGAAAAAGGTTGTAGTTCTTATAGACGAATACGATGCCCCTTTGCTCGATGTGGTACATGAAAAGGAAAATCTAGGCGTATTGCGTAATATCATGCGTAATTTCTATAGTCCCTTGAAGGCTTGTGATCCTTATCTGAAGTATGTGTTTTTGACTGGTATCACCAAGTTCTCTCAGTTGAGTATCTTTAGCGAATTGAATAATATTGAGAATATCAGCATGGATGAATCATACGCTGCGATCTGCGGAATAAGCGAGGCTGAGATACGTTCGCAGATGAAAGAGGATGTGGAGAGATTAGCTGTGAAACTGGAAATAACACCTGAAGATGTTTTGCTGAAGTTGAAGGAGAATTATGACGGTTACCATTTCACTTATCCGTCTCCTGACATCTATAATCCGTTCAGTTTGCTTATGTCTATGGCTAAGGGTAAGATCGATTCTTACTGGTTCGGTAGCGGTACTCCTACATACTTGATAAAGATGTTGGGTAAATTTGGTGTAAATCCTTCTGATATCGGTCCCAAACAAACGAAAGCTTCCATTTTTGATGCTCCTA